>JBDNCK010000079.1:0-7441 GCA_046719675.1 Sphingomonadaceae bacterium
GATGCCGCGCGCCTGCGTGCCGTAGGTGGCGATGGCCCCGCTGTTGAAGATGGTGACGCTGCTTCCCGAGCCGCCGCCTCCTGCCGTCCTGCCGATCGAAATGACGCCGCCGGTGCTGGACGCAGCCCCGCCACCGCCGCCGATCGACTGGGCGAAGATGGCATCGGCGCCGATCCCGGCCGTCGCGATGGAGCCGCCGGTCTGGAGGATGGTCACGGCCCCTCCGGCGCCGCCTGCCCCGCCGCGCCCGCCAACGGCAACCGCTCCCCCGGCGCCGGCGGCTGCACCACCACCGCCGCCGATCGACTGGGCAAACAGACCCCTTGCGTTGTTGCCAAGCGTGACGAGATCGCCGCTGCTGTTGATCGAGGCCGTGTTGCCATTGCCGCCGCCGGCTGCGTTTCCGCCGATGGCCCCGAGGCCGGTGGAGGAGCCGCTCGTGCCGCCCCCGCCGCCGACCGACTGCGACAGCACGGCATAGGCGCCCTCGCCGCGCGTTCCGACAAAGGCGCCTGCCCCGACGGTGACGGTTGTGGTGCCGCCGGAACCGCCAGCCGCCCCGCTGCCGCCGATCGAGACGATGATTCCGCCCGTCCCGCCGGCGTTTCCGCCGCCGCCACCGAAGGACTGCGCGACAATGCCGAAGCTGCCCGTTCCTTCGGTAACCGTTGTCGATCCGGCCCCGACCGTTGCCGACGCATTGCCGGCAGCCCCGCCGCCGCCGGCATCGTCGCCCACGATGATGATCGCGCCGCCGCCGCCGGAGGCGCCTCCGCGGCCGCCCTCGGAGCTGGCAATGACCCCGTGCGAGAAATCGCCCCGGGTGCGCACCACGCCATTGTTGATGGCAGTTGCCGTGCCGGCCGCGCCACCGTCCCCGCCGGATCCCGTTTTCCCCCCGGCTGCGAAGATCTCGCCGCCCTCGCCGCCGCGCCCGCCCTGGCTCAGGGCATAGACGCCATGCGAGAGGGGCCCCAGCGTGTGGATGGTGCCGCTTGCCGCATTGATGGCCGTGGCCGTCTGGGCATGGCCGCCGCGGCCGCCGTCCCCGGCCACCCCACCCGTGATGTAGATGCCGCCGCCCTTGCCGCCATTGCCGCCAAGGCTGTGGACGAAAAGGCCATGAACGCCGATGAGCGAGGTGAAGCTCGTGCCGGCATTGGTGCCTGACGCATTTCCCCCGGCGCCGCCGTTTCCGCCATTGCCCGCAGCAATCCCGGGGGAGCCCAATCCGCCCCCGCCGTTCCCGCCGCGACTGGTGATGCCGATGGCGGGCACGCCGGGCAGGCTCGTGGTCACCCGGATGGACTGGTTGACGGTTCGCGCGATGCCGGCGGCCGTACCGCCATTGCCCCCCGTTCCGCCGTTGGACCCGCTGGTACTGTCGGAAAAGCGGATGTTCCCGGAGAAGGAGGGAAAGGCAAACGGCGGCAGGACCGGAGGCGCGGGCGGCGCGGCCCCGGCCAGCCGCGCGGATGGTTCGACGGTGACGGCGCCGTTCGAGTCCGTGAGCGTCACCGCCACCACCCGCCCCATTGCGTCGAGCGTCAGGCCGGTGGTCGTGAAGACGCGCGGGTCGCCAGGGTAGGACCAGCTGTCGCCCAGGGTCAGCCCGGTCAGGACGAGGCGGTTGGCCACCGTGCGCACGGCGGCCGGCCCCTGGTTGCTCACCACGATCTCGGAAAGCCCGGTCGTGGGCACGATCACGCTGTCGCCGGGCCGCAGCTGGGGAAGTGCGGCTGCCGGTGCCAGCGGGACCAGAAGCCCGATGGCTGCAACCAGGGCAGCGGAGGTTCGAAGGCTGGTTCCCGAACGCAGGACCATCCGCCGGTGCTGTTGCGCAGGCGACAAGGTTGACACGGACGGCATGTCCATCCCCTCGCTCCGACCCCGGGGGGCCACGTCCCGATCCCTGTCCAAGGAAGGTTAACTGGGGCGGCCACGCCCCGAAACCTAAAATTTCGCACCTATTCCGCATCAGTGCTTGACCTTCGGGGGTGCGAAGACGGTTGCACAACCGGGCCCCCGGACGCATTCTTGGCGCAGAAACGAAAAGGGTTGCATGGCTTCGGGTGGACGACTGGATCGGGCCCAGCTGGCGCAGCGGGCCGGGCAATATCTTGAGGATCCACGGTTCTCGGTTGCCCGCGCGCGGTTCTGCGAGGAGGTTCCGCGGGCCTGGCTGCGATCCCGCCTGCAGCGCCGGCTGATCGCCGATTCGGGTGCGATGGCCGTCGTGATCGCCATCACCGGGCTCCACCGCCTCGATCCCGCTGGCGGCGCGAGTCTCGAAGTCATCATTTCCGCGCTCGAGGGATCACGGCTGGCGAGCGGCAACCGCGTACGGGCGATCGTTGCCATGCTCAAGGACCATGGCGCCGTCGACATGGCGCCCCACCCGACGGACCGGCGCCGCCGGCGACTTGTCCCGACCCCGCTGCTCGGCAGCGTGTATCAGAAATGGCTGGGCTCCGTTCTCGGGCCGCTTTCGGAACTGGAAGACTTCAGCGTCGAGCCGCACACCATCGCCCGGGAGCCGGGCCTTGCGGAACGCTACATCAACGCCATCATGCTGCGGCAGGCCGTCGACGGCTTCACGATCATGGAGGGCTGGCCGGAGGCTCTGGCCTTCATGGGCCGGAGACACGGCTATCTCGTCATGCTCTACTTGGCAGCGCACAGCGACTGCCGGGTCGACATCAACCGCAGCCGGATCGCGGAGCGTTGCGGAGTGTCGCAGGCGCATGTCGCAACGCTTCTCGCCGATGCCGAGCGTCAGGGATGGCTCAGCCGGCGGCCGAACGCGAGCGAAGTGCTGCTTGCGCCAGCGTTCGCCCAACGACTTGAGGAATGGGTGGCCCGGGAGCTTGCCATCGTGGCGCTGTGGCTGGAGGCGAAAAGGCCGGATCTCCTGCTTCCGGCAGCCGACGCGCCGCGCCTGTCGCAAAGGCAGGGCAGCGCCCGCAGCTGAAGGCGGCAGGCGCCGTTCTGGTGCCCGCCGCCTCCGGCTTCCAGGCGCTCCCGCTCAGCCGATGACGAGATCCGCCTTCATGGCGATGGCCCGCGCCATGTTGTGGAAGTTGGGGCTGGTCGCCATCACCGCCTCATGGACTTCGCGGAACTGCTCCGGCGTGCCGTCGCCGGCAATGCGGACCGTGTAGCGCAGCTGGTCATAGCCGGGGTTGACGGACGCAAGGCCAAGGAAACCCTTCAGGTCCAGTTCGCCTTCCATCTCGATCGACAGCGAAGAAAGCCGGATCCCCCGCAAGGCGCAGTTCGCGACATAGCCCACCATCATGCAGGCATTGACTGCGGCCATCAGCATCTCCTGCGGGTTGGCCTGCGTGTTCGCGCCGCACAGCTCGAACGGCTCGTCGATGTCGATGGCGAAGCGGCGGGCGATGTCGCGTCCGCCCAGGCGATAGCCCTCCACCGTCGCGCGGCTGCGGGTCTGGCCCTGCCAGTCGCTCCGCACGCGGAACTGCACATTGGCCTCGCCGTCGTCGGCCCGGATCGCTGCCACCATCGCGCCAAGCGCTTCGGTGTCGATCCCGTTCACGGTCGTCTCGGTCATGGTCGTCATGGTCATTCTCCTCCTGGGGTCCTTGTCAGCAGAAATGCGGGGCGGCCGCATCGAAACGGGCGAGCCCGTCCGGCGCGATCCGGGCGACGGTGGCCCGGAACTTCGGATGGGTGAGGCCGGACCCGATGTAGGTCCAGCGCATCGCCTGGTGCTGTTGCTCCTCGAAGATGGCGCGTTCCTCGTCCTCGAGAATCCGGCCCGTGTGCGCCTCGAACGCCTCGCGGTTGAAGCGGGACTGGGTCTTCAGCCCCGCGTCGAGGAACCCGGCAATCGCGAAGGCGTCGTCGATCGCCTTCTCGATGGCGGCCGCACTGCGCCCCTCGGCCAGCGCCTCCACCATCAGCGTGTCGAGCCTGGCGTGGCCTGCCTCCTCCATCCAGTGATGCCTGAGCAGGCTCTGGAACAATGGATCGAGGCCCGCATCATCGCGCACGCCCTCGAGATAGTGGCGCTGGGTCATCCACTCGATCATCAGGATGACAAGCCCGACGGCGAGCGGATCATGCTTCAGCACGAAGTCGCGGATGGCGTCGCCCGGGCCGATGACCGCACATGTCGTCCCGAAGTCGCGGGTGAAGACGCCATGGAAGCGGCGGAACAGCTGGATGTGCTTGGCTTCCTCGCCGGCGAAGTTGAGGAGCGCGCGCACGCGCCAGTCATCGACGTCGAGGTCGGGCCGGACATGGTCCAGCACGAAGGGCAGGATGAACTCCTCCACCAGCCCGAAGATCGACAGATAGTCGTGCCCGCGGACCTGGTTGGCGACGCGCTTCTCGTCGGTCGAGAGGAAATCCAGCGCTTCTGTCCGCGCCAGCCCCTCGGGCATGAACGGCCGTGCGAAATCGAGCCGAGCGCCGTCGGGCAGCACGTCCTCGATCTGCCACTGCGCCCGGACGGCTGCAGCATGGACATCCTGGTACTGATAGGCCTGGTACATGGTTTTGCTCCTGTGGCTGGGCCGGTCCTGGGAAAACTGCGCCGGCCGCAGGAGTTGCGTAGGTGATTCGCTTGCGCCCGGCTGTGCTGCGCAGCACAGGGAGCGCAGAAGAAGGTGTGAGGGCTGGGGATGAAGCAGGCGCTACCGGATGCAGAAGCCGTGCTTGCGGAGATCCCTCTTTTCGCCGGGCTTCCCGCGGACACGCTGGCAGCGATCGCCAGGCGGATGCACGCGCACACGGCATGCCGCGGCGAGAGGCTGATCCGGCAGGGCGACCCGGGCGACACGCTGCTGATCGTGCTGGAGGGGCATCTGAAGGTCGTGCTGCTTGCTGCAAGCGGGCGCGAGATCGTGCTGGACTTTCCCGGCCCGGGCGCCGTTGTGGGCGAAATCGCGATCCTTGATGGCGGCCCGCGCACGGCCTCGGTCGTCGCGGTGGAGGACTCGCGCCTTCTCCTTCTTCACCGGCGCGATCTCCTCGCAGGGCTGCGGGCCCATCCGGATGCAGCCATCGCGCTCCTGGAGGCAACGGCCCGCCGGCTGCGCGAGACGGACGCGCTGATCGAAGGCGACCGGTCGCTGCCGATGGCCTCGCGACTGGCGCGCGCGCTGCTGCGGCTGGCACGCTCGGATGGGGACAGGCTGCGCGCCAGGCTGAGCCAGGGGGAGCTGGGGGCCTTTGCCGGCCTCAGCCGGGAGAATGTGAACCGCCAGCTGAAGGAGTGGGAAGCCGAAGGGCTTGTCCGCCTCGAGTCCGGACGCATGGTGATCCTCGACCGCGAGGCGCTCGCTGCAATGGCCGACTGGATGGAATAGGAAAGGACCCGGACGCCCGGGCCCTTTCCCATCTCCGGCCGGCATCAGGCAATCGAGACGGTGCGAATCGTCTGCGGGGCGCGCAGGTCGAAGTGCATCGCCGCCGACGTGCCGGAAAAGGTGATGAGCGTTGCGATGATCGACAGGACGATCACGGCAGCCCGGCCCCTTGGCGTTTCCTGTGGCACGATAGGTCTCCTTCCTGGGTGACCGGAGGCTTCCCGGACACGCGGATGGAGTTGCCCGCAATCGCGCCGCCTTGCTGTGCCGCCCGGCACAGGCCGAACAAGAAATCAGCGCCGCTCGGAAAGGAGGACCATGGTCTCCATCGGGCCGAAACCCTTGACGACATGGGTGCCCGCGCTCTCGAGCCGGAACTGCTCGCCCAGAAGCGCGCCCATCGCGGCTGTCAGCCGGATGGTCATCGGCTCGGCCAGTTCCTCCATTCGGGCTGCGAGGTTCACGGCCGGCCCGAAGATGTCATAGACATATTTCTGGATGCCAACCATGGATCCGATGACCGGACCAGAAGCAAGGCCGATGCGGAAGCGCCACTGGGTGGGGTGTGCGGCGTTGCGGCGCTCGAGGTAGCGCTGCATGCGAAGGGCCACCCTTGCAAGTGCCTCGGCATGGTCCTCGTTCGCCTCCGGCAGTCCGGAGACGGCAACATAGGCATCGCCGATCGTCTTGATCCGTTCTGCCCCGCACAGTTCGACAATCCGGTCAAAGGCCGAAAAGATGTCGTTCAGCTCGGCGACCAGCGCGCCGGGATCGCGCGAGACGGCCATGTCGGTGAAGTCCGCGAAGTCCAGCATGAGGACGCTCGCCGCGTCGAAGCGCTGCGGCGTCGTGGTGCCATATTCCTTCAGCTCCTCGTAGACGGAGCGCGGCATCACGTTCAGCAGGAGCCGCTCCACCCGCTCCTTCTCGCGCGTGAGATCCTTGGCATGTCTTTCGGCCATGCGCGCATAGCTGTCGAGCATCAGCTCCGCTTCCCGGCGCTTGGAGGCGTCCGCCGCCTCGACGATCAGCGCGCCCCTGTCGCGCCGGACGCGCAGGTCGACGAAGACCGTTCGCACGCCGGCCCTGACCTCGATGTCCTGCGCAAACCCGCGGCCGCGCTCCAGCCGGTCGCACACGCGCGGCCAGTCGACCATCGACAGGCGCCCGGCCAGCGAGTCCCCCTGATCCGGCCCGGGCGGGAACCACTGGAAGAAGCGGGCATTCTCGAACAGGATGGGCGAGTCCGGAGCTTCGGCCGCCGCCACCCCGACATCCAGCCCCTGCAGCATGCTGCGCAGCAAATCATCCTTCATTTGACGATCTGCGGCGCCCGCCGCTCCATCTCGCCGACAACATGGTCGACATCCGCGCGATCGAGGCCAGCATTTTCCAGCACATCGGCCAGAAGTTCCGTCAGCAGGTCGAACTCCCCGCGTGTCACGGCCAGATGCGCATGGACACGCCGCAGCTGCTCGTCGGAGAAGGCGGCAGGACCGCCCATCAGCGACGCGATGAACTTGGTCTGGTGGTCGATGAGACGCGCCACCTCCACGTCGGCAAAATGCGCCGCCAGGCGCGGCTCGTCGAGCACCGCATCATAGAAGGCGGACACGATCCGGCGGACCGCGGCAAATCCCCCGACCCGCTCATAGAGCGTCTGTGCCATGGCCTGTCTCCCCAGGGCGGAAGGCGCTGTGTCTTGCCCAGGCTGCCCTAGACCTTGCGCCGGGCGATTGCCAATGCTGCTGGCACGCATTGTGCCGGCAGTTGCCGCCGCGGCTCCGGAATCCACACGCCATCATGCGCGGGCCATCATCCACACGCCATCATGCGCGGGCCATCATGCGCGGGCCAGCATCCGCACGGCAGACGCGCGCTAGAGCGGGATGTTGTCGTGCTTCTTCCAGGGGTTCGCAAGCTCCTTGGTGCGAAGCTTCCGCAGGCCAAGCGCGATGCGCCGGCGGGTGGCGTGCGGCATGATCACCTCGTCGATGAAGCCCTTGCTGGCGGCCACGAAGGGGTTGGCAAAGCGCGCCTCATATTCCCGCGTCCGCTCGGCAATCTTCTGGGTGTCGCCGATGTCCTTGCGGAAGATGATCTCG
>JBDNCK010000080.1:0-7374 GCA_046719675.1 Sphingomonadaceae bacterium
TGAGCAGAACCAGCGCCAGATTCCCGACTATGCGCGGATGCGGTCCCTCTATGCGCCCTGGGGGCGGGCGCCTGCGCCCGGCGACATGTTCGCCAATCCCGACCTGGCCGCGACCTATGCGATGATCGCGCGCGAGGGCGCAGACGGCTTCTACAAGGGCGCCTTCGCGCAGGACTTCGAGGTCTTCGCGCGCCGCCACCGGGCGCCGCATCGCGCCGCCGATCTTGCAGCGAT
Organism: Sphingomonadaceae bacterium; assembly: GCA_046719675.1. Classification (GTDB taxonomy): domain Bacteria; phylum Pseudomonadota; class Alphaproteobacteria; order Sphingomonadales; family Sphingomonadaceae; genus Thermaurantiacus. The sequence continues at coordinate 235 of JBDNCK010000080.1, forward strand.
GCAGGCCGAGTGGGTCCAGCCGCTTGCCGTCGGCTATCGCGGTGTCACGCTGTGGCAGATCCCGCCCGCCACCCAGGGCGTGGCGACGCTGCAGATGGCCCGGATTGCCGAGCGTTTCCCGCTGGCCCAACTGTCCGAGGCCGATCGCCTGCATGTGCTCATCGAGGCCAAGAAGCTCGCCTTTGCCGACCGCGCCCGCTATCTTGCCGATCCCAGGCAGACGCAGGTGCCGGTGGCCCACCTTCTCTCCGATGCAACGATCGCCGCGCGGGCGGCGCGCATCTCCATGGAGCGCGCCCTGCCGGACGACGTGCCCGCCACCGACCCGGAAGAGCATAGCGACACCACCTATCTTGCAACGGCCGACCGCTCCGGGATGATGGTCTCGCTCATCCAGTCCAACTATCGCGGGATGGGATCGGGGGTCGTTGTCCCGCGCCGTGCGCCGGTTCCCGGCGGGGCCGGCACCTGGGGCTTCATGCTGCAGAACCGGGGCGCGCAATTCGCCCTTGCCCCGGGGGCTGCCAATGTCATCGCACCAGGCAAGCGCCCCTTCCACACGATCATTCCCGGCATGGTGACGAAGGGAAGCGAGCCCTTCCTCGCCTTTGGCGTGATGGGTGGCGCCATGCAGCCGCAGGGGCAGATGCAGGTGCTGGTGAACCTTGTCGATCTTGGCCTCAACCTGCAGGCGGCCGGCGACGCGCCGCGCTTCCGGCATCTGGGCGGACCGGACCCGGGCGACGGAGTCGAGGCCGCCCCCGGCCTGTTCCTGGAAAGGGGCATTCCGCCAGAGGTGCGGGAATCGCTTGCTGCGCGCGGCCATCGCCTGCTCGATCGCCATGCCCATGTCGGCGGCTATCAGGCGGTCATGTGGGATGCGGAACGCCGCGTGTGGTGGGGCGCCACGGAAATGCGCAAGGACGGCGTGGCGCTGGGCTACTGATCCGGCCGCGCCCGATCGCCCGGAAGGGTCAGCCGGTCGCCGGCGAGCGCCACGATGGCAATCCATGTCCAGGCAAGCATCATCGTCGTGCCGCCGATGGGCGCGAGTGCTGCCACCATGCGGGGCGCTCCCAGCGCAAGCGCGTCGAGCACGGAGGCGAAGATGAAGCTCCCGATTGCAAGGCCCCAGGCGCCGATCCGGCCAGCGCGGTCCGGCCGCCAGGCGAGCACGGCGAACACGGCTGCCACATGGGGCAGCTGGAACAGCACGCCGATCAGGATCCACTCGCGCGCCTGCCCGGGCTCCAGCCCATGCACCGAGAAAGTGCCGAAGGTGAGCGCCAGGATGGCGTTCACGGCGGCAAGCGCAGGAAGCAGGCGCGCCCTCATTGCGGCGGCAGCGGTTCCCACTCGTAGATGCCGCCGTCTGCGAACAGCGACATGTAGAGCCGGCCGTCGCGGATAAGGTAGCTTCGCACATAGGCGAGGTCGCGGGCCAGCCGCTGGCTCAGCGACGGCTGCGGGCAGCGGGCGTTCGTCGTCTCGATCTGCGAGAAGGCGAGCTGCCCACCGGTCGCTGCGGCATTGCGCTCCTTCACCCAGCGCGCCTCGCCGCGGTTGCAATCAAGCTGCAGCAGGGCGCGGCCTCCTGCCTCGAACGCCACGGTGTAGCGCGCTTCGGCCGACGGTCGCAGCACGCCGATCGAATCGTCGGAGGACTGGAAGCCGATCAGCCGCCAGGCCGTCCCAGAGAGTTGACCCGAGCCGCCCGCGAAATCCGGCGATGGGGCCGGAACGCGCCCGAGCGGCAGGGCTGCCTGACAAGCGCCCAGCCCGAGGGCGAGCGCGACAAGGATCGTACGCATGACGGTCTCCCGTGTCAGCGCCCGATTCCGGTGTAACCGAAACCATGGCGCATCATTTCCTCCGGGCGATAGACGTTGCGCAGATCAACCACCACCGGCTCCTTGAGCAGCGTGCGCACGCGCCGCAGGTCGAGCGCGCGGAACTCGTCCCATTCGGTCACCAGCACCATCGCATCGGCGCCATCGAGCGCAGCATAGGCATCTTCCGCGTAGGTGACATCCGACAGCACATGCCGCGCCTGCTCCATCCCTTCGGGATCATAGGCGCGCACGGCCGCACCCGCATCCTGAAGGGTCTGGATGATCGCGATGGAAGGAGCATCGCGCATGTCGTCCGTCTCGGGCTTGAAGGTCAGGCCAAGGATCGCGATCGTCTTGCCGCGCACGTCGCCCCCGCACGCGGCAATCACCTTGCGGCCCATGGCGCGCTTGCGCAGGTCGTTCGCCTTGACCGCCGCTTCCACGATCCGCACCGGCGAATCATGATCTTCTGCCGTCTTGATGAGGGCCAGCGTATCCTTGGGAAAGCAGGAGCCGCCATAGCCCGGCCCGGCGTTCAGGAACTTGGCGCCGATCCGGTTGTCGAGCCCGATGCCGCGGGCCACTTCCTGGACATTGGCGCCCACCTTCTCGCACAGGTCGGCCATCTCGTTGATGAAGCTGATCTTGGTGGCGAGAAAGGCGTTGGCGGCATATTTGATGAGCTCGGCCGTTCGCCGCGAGGTGACGAGGATCGGCGCCTGGTTGAGAAACAGCGGCCGATAGACTTCCTCAAGCACGGCTCGCGCGCGTGGATCCTCGATGCCGATCACGATCCGGTCTGGCCGCTTGAAGTCGCCGATGGCGGCACCCTCGCGCAGGAACTCCGGGTTGGACGCAACGGCCACATCGGCCTGCGGATTTTCTTGCCGCAGGATGCGTTCCACCGCGTCGCCGGTGCCCACCGGCACCGTCGACTTGTTGACGACGACGGTGAACCCGTCGAGGTTGCGGGCGATATCGCGTGCCGCGGCAAAGACATAGGAGAGGTCGGCGTGGCCGTCGCCCCGGCGTGACGGAGTGCCGACCGCAATGAACACCGCCTCGGCACCCGTCATCCCCTCGGCGATATCGGTCGTGAAGGACAGGCGCTCGGCCCGGACGTTGGAGGCGACAAGCTCGGCAAGCCCGGGCTCATAGATCGGCATGACGCCGGCGTTCAGGCGCGCGATCTTCTCGGCATCGCGATCGACGCATGCCACCCGGTGGCCGAAATCGGCAAAGCAGGCTCCAGAGACGAGCCCGACATAGCCCGAACCGATCATCGCGATGCGCATGAAGGAAACCCCTGTACGATTCTTGGTGTCGCGCGCGGCCTAGACCGGTTTGGCGAGCTGCCGCAATGCACGCGCGGTGCGGTGCCGCTCAGGGAGCGGTCTGTGCGGCCTGCACCGCGATGAACTCCAGCCGGTCGAGCGACTCCTCGGCCGCCTGAAGGCGCCGCGCGTTGTCCAGCCACTCCGCGCGGCCCGGCAGATCCTCGGGAACCCCGGAAACCAGCGCGATCGCTCCTGCAAGATCGCCGCTGCCGAGCACGTTTGCCGCGCGGTCGAGATCGGTGCGATCCACCCGGTCCGCCCGCTCCACCGAAACGAGGCCGGAAAGCCCGGCCCAGAGCCGCTGCCAGAAGCCGGGGGCAGGTGCAGGCGTCTGGTCTGCCGGCGCCGACGCCCCGACGGTTGCGAGCTGTTCGGCAAGCAGGGTGCGCGAGACCGGCGCACGGCTCCAGGCGAGCAACGCGGCAACCGCAGACGGCTCGCGGCTTTCGAACTGCTGGATGAGCAGTGGCTCAAAGGCCCCGAGCGGGCGGCCGCGATCGACGAAGCGGCGGGCAGCCAGCACCGCAAACAGCGTGCGTGCCTCGGCCGTGGCCGTTGCCATCGCCCCTGTCGTCAGGCCGGCAGACGCCATCTCCGCGGCCAGTGCTTCCACGCGCGACTGCAATGCAGAATCCGCCTCGCTCAGCCGGCGCGTTTCGGCTTCCAGCGCTTCCAGCCGCTGCAGGATGGCGCCGCTGTCGCCCGCAGATACAGGCAGCGGCGCAGGCGGTGCCGCGCGTGCAGCGGCAAGCTCTGCTTCCAGCGCGGCCAGTCGCTCGGAAAGGTCTGCCTCCTGCGGGGCTGGCTCGGGCGCCAGCACAGGCGGCGCCTCGGGCACGGCCGGGATGTCGCCCGGCGCGCGCAACTGCGGGGCGAGCGCCAGCCCTGCTGCAACCGCTCCCGCGCCTGCTGCAGCCCATGCCAGCCCCGACAGGAAACCGGCTCTGGGCCTGGCCGGCGCGGGTGGTGCCGGATCCGGTTCAGGTGATGCGCGGCCGGCAAGCCGGTCCAGCCGGACTTGCGATTCCGGCTCTGAGCCGCGCTCGTCCCGGCGTCCGTCAGCGCTTTCCGTCATCCATGTCTCCTGCGCTGCGCCCATGCCATAGCCCTTCGGCTGCCGCCAAGATGGCCTCTGTGGTGGGTTTCTGCGCGATCGCCACGGCCTGCCAGCCGGCGCCTGCGGCCTGCGCCACGGCCGGACTCAGCACGGCAAGGGCGATCTGCCCCCTGGCAAGGCCGGCATCGGCCAGCAGGGCGGCAAGGACCTGCGCCGTGCGCGCGGAGAACAGGAGCGGCGTCGCGCCACGGGCAAGCGCTGCGCAGGCGGCCTGCGGCAACCGGGCCGCGGGAACCGCCCGATAGAGGATGCGCGTCTCCAGCTCGAGACCGGCCGGCAGCATCAGGGGGGCGGCATCCTCGCCCCTGGCATGCAGCAGGCGGGCAAACCCCAGGCCGGCTGCAAGCCGGAGCGCGGCCGAACCATCCGACGCGCCGGCCTCCACCCGCGCGAAGCCGGCCGCGCGGGCGGCCGCCGCGGTTGCCGGCCCGACGGCGATCACGGGAAGGTCGGCAGGAAGGCCGGGCCAGGCCGCGCGCGCAAGTGCCGCCGCCCGCCCGGCCGTCAGCAGCAGCGCATCGGGCCGGCCGGAGGGCGGCAGGCATGGCAGGGGCTCGATCGCCAGAAGCGGGGCCACCACCACCTCGTGCCCCAGCGCTTTCGCCTGCTGCGCTGTCCTGTCTGCCTCCGGCTGCGGCCGGGTGACAAGCAGAAGGCTCATGCAAGCGACGCAAGGATGGCCGGCCCGGCCATCGCCAGAAGCTGGCGTGCGACCGCCTGCCCTGCAGTGCGCGCTGCTTCCCGGTCGGCCATGTCGGCATCCTCGGATGCTGCCACAAAGGCGCTGCCATCGGGGGCGAAGAGCTCGGCGCTCAGCCGATGGCGACCATCGGCGATCCGCCGGCAATGCACCGCAACCGACGTCCGGCAGGAGCCGCCGATTGCCGCGAGCACCGTGCGCTCGGCAATGGCGGCCAGATGGCTTTCGGCATCGTCGATCCCTGCCAGCGCCTCCAGGACATCCAGCCGGTCCTCCCGCGCCGTGATCCCGACGATCCCCTGCGAGGCCGCCGGCAGCCACTCCTCGACGGGAAGCGCCGTCCCGGCCGCAATTCCCAGCCGGTCGAGGCCGGCAGCTGCCAGGAAGGTTGCGTGGACGGCGCCCTCCTCAACGCGCGCAAGCCTTGTTGCGACATTGCCGCGAAGCAGCACCATCTCCACGTCCGGCCGCCGTGCCTTCAGCTGCGCTGCCCGGCGGGGGCTGGATGTGCCGACCCGGGCGCCCGGAGGCAGGGCAGCGAGGCTTTCCGCCCCGATCAGCCGGTCGCGCGGGTCGGCGCGCGGCAGGACGGCGGCCAGCACCAGCCCCTTGGGCAGCCTTGTTTCCACATCCTTGAGCGAATGCACCGCAGCATCGATCCGGCCATCCAGGAGCGCCTCGTCAAGCTCCTTGGTCCACACGGCCTTGCCGCCCAGCTCGACGAGGGGGCGCACCCGGTCGCGGTCGCCCTGGGTCTCGACCGTGGCATGCGTGGTGGTGCACCCGCTGCCCGCAAGCGCGGCAGCCGCCAGTTCGACCTGGGCCACTGCAAGGGGTGAGGCACGGGATCCGAGTCGCAGCTCACGAACGGGGGAAGGGATCATGTCGGCCACGGCGCCTTCCTCGGCATGGTGGTGGGCCAACGTCAAGGCAGGCCAACAAATCCTGCGACAGCGGCAAGCGCTTGCGACCCGGTCCATGCCAAAACCGATGGTCGCAGCCTGACACCCATTCGTCATGCTGGGGCTTGCTTTTCGATGAACGGTGTTGCAATGGCGCCGCGCTTTGATCCGGGGCCCTCGACGCGTGGGATGCATGTGCCACAAAAACATCGCTCAATGGCGAGACCGGGCAGGGCAAAACTCGGGCGCTGGTGCCCGCAATGGAGGTCAGGAATGAACAAGGTTCTCTCGCTCGCTGCGATTGCGAGCCTCGCGCTGGTCGCCGCCTGCGGCGAGAAGAAGGCAGCCGAAACGGCCACCGAAGCAGCCGTGGAAGCCCAAGTCGCTGCCGAAGATGCCATGGACGCAGCCGAGACGGCTGTGGACGCGGCTGCCGAAGCCACCTCGGAAGCCGCCGACACGGCGGTCGATGCGGCTGCCGACACGATGGACGCGGCTGCCGATACGATGGCGGCTGCCGCCGAGGAAATGAAGAGCGAGTAATCCGCTCTCGCCTCCTGGCGAAAGGGAAGGGCCGGGGTGATCCCCGGCCCTTTTCGTTTTGCTTCCGGACCTGCCGTCAGATTTCCACCTGGCTGCCCAGCTCCACCACCCGGTTGGTTGGCAGCTTGAAGAACTCCATCGCCGATTCTGCGTTCCGGAGCATCCAGGCGAAGATCTTCTCGCGCCAGAGCGCCATCTCCGGGCGCTCCGAGGGAAGGAGCGTCTGGCGCGCCAGGAAGAAGCTCGTGTCCATCATCCGGATTTCCGGTCCGCAGGTCTCCACGAGCTTGAGGGATGCCGGCACGTCCGGCTGCTGCATGAAGCCATAGCGCAGGATCATCCGGAAGAAATTCTCGCCAAGATCGACCACCTCGATCCGGTCTTCCTCATCGACATAGGGCACTTCGTCGATGACGACCGTCAGGATGATGATCCGCTCGTGCAGCACCTTGTTGTGCTTGAGGTTGTGGAGAAGGGCCGGGGGCACGCCGCTTGCCGCAGACGTCATGAAGACGGCCGTCCCCGGCACCCGGGTTGCCGTGCGCGCGGCCGACTTGATGAAGATCGCGATCGGCATGGCTGCTTCCTTCATGCGCTTCTGCATGAGGAAGCGCCCGCGCGCCCAGGTGGTAAGCAGGATGAAGCTGAGAATCCCGACGGTGAGCGGGAACCAGCCGCCCTCGGGAATCTTCGTGAGGTTGGCCGCGAA
>JBDNCK010000081.1:0-7350 GCA_046719675.1 Sphingomonadaceae bacterium
TCGAGCTTGCGTCAGTCCTCGTGCAATATCTTGAGTCCGGGGGGAAATCAGCCGTGCACGCGTTCGCCGGGCGGATCGGGGCCCGACCGATCGCCTTCCCCCGGCTTCGCAACATCAACACCCCGGGCGACCTGACGGAAGAATAGCACCATTCGCCGCTCGCGAGGTTTCGGGCCATGGCATCCGCCGCGGGAAAGTGTTAATTGCTGCATTGCGGTATGGGGTCGGTCCGCAGACAGGGGTCAACGCATGCAAGAATCTGCTCTGGAATCGCTCCTCCACCCGCCCGTTCCCGAGGCACTGGTGATCGTGGCCTTCGTGGCCGTGCTTGTCGCGCTTCGGCGCGCGCTCGGAGCCAGCCGCCAGCGCCGATCCTCCTGACCGTTCAGGCCGGCGGGTCCGCGATCATTGCAGTGAACTTCGCCTCCGCGGCGAGCTGGTCTCCGACGAGCGCCCGGCCGGCGAAGCGGCAGACACTGGCGCGCTTCTGGACATAGGAGACATCGAGCGCGACGAGGCAGCCCGGCTCCACGGGCCTGCGGAACTTCGCTTCCTCGATCGCCATGAAATAGACGAGCTTTCCGGTGTCGGCGAGGCCCATCGTCTCGATTGCAAGCACGCCGGCTGCCTGTGCCATGGCTTCCACGAGCAGGACGCCGGGCATGATGGGCCGCGCGGGAAAATGCCCCTGGAAGAAGGGCTCGTTCACGCTGACCGCCTTCACGGCCCGGATCCGTTCGCCGACCACGAGCTCATCCACCCGGTCAACAAGCAGCATGGGATAGCGATGCGGCAGCATCGAAAGGATGGCGCGGATGTCGCGCCCGCCTCCGCTCATTCCCGCGGCCCTATGGACGCGGCTGCTGGGGCTGCTGCTGGGGCGGCGGCGGAGTCGTCGAGACCTTCGGCAGCGCGGAGTTGAGCCGTGCAATCACATCGTTGGTCACGTTGAGCGCGTTGGAGTGCTGCAGCGTCGCCCGTTCGTTGAGCGCGATCTGCGCGCCGCGCTCGCGCATGATCTGGGTGATGATCGGCTGCGCGGCATTGTTGATCTGCTGCACGACATAGTTCTGCGCGCGACCCAGTTCCTCCTGGCCGCGGGCGAGTTCCTGGTTGGCGGCCTCTTCCTTCTCCTGGAAGGCCTTCAGCCGCTGTTCCAGCTGCGCGCCAACCAGCGTGTTGTTCTGCTGGCCCTGCTGGATCGCCTGGACATCGGCCTGCAGCTGGGTTGCAAGCGTGTTGCGCCGGGTGTTGAGGGCGTTGGCGCGCGCCTGAAGCTCGGTGGCTGCCGCCTTGCCGGCAGCGCTTTCGTTCACCACCCGGTCAAGATCGACCAGCACGATGACGGCAGGGGAAAGCTGCTGCGCCGAAACGGCAGCAGGTGCAGCCACGAGGAAGGCTGCCACGAGAGCGGGAAGCAGGTTTCGCATCAGAACTGGGTTCCTACATTGAACTGGAAGAGCTGGTCACGGTCACCCTCGACCTTCTTGATGGCCTTGGCGATGTCGATCCGGAACGGCCCGAAGGGCGAGTTCCAGTTGACACCCACCCCGACCGAGATCCGGGGGGTCGGTGTGTCGCCCAGATAGCGCTCGACGAAGCCGGGGATGAAATTGCCGTTCTCGTCGATGGTCGGCGGCCGCGGCGGGATCAGCAGCTCCGCCCCGTTTGCCTTCCAGAGCGCGCCGATATCGACATAGGCCGAAGGGCGCAAGCCAAGCTCAAGCCCGGTCGCGCCAAGCGGGATGATCATCTCCACACGGCCAAGGTAATAATATTGGCCGCCGATTGCGTCATCGGCAATCAGCGTGTCGGTCGGCACCAGCGGCTCGCCGGGCTCGGGTATCTCGAGGACCGGCTGGCGCGCGATGCGGGGGCCAACGCCGCGGATGTCGAAGCCGCGGAAACGGGGCTCACCAAGGAAGAAGCGGTCCACCAGCCGCACATCCTCGCCATCGAGCCGGAAGATCGTTCCTGCCTCGCCGCCGACGTTCAGGATGAAGCCGCGCCAGATGTTCCAGTAGCGATCATAGTTCACCCGGGTGCGGAAGAAGTTCACCGTGCCACCCAGCCCGGCGAAATCCTGGCTGATGACGAGCCTTTGCCCCCGGCTGGGGTTGAAGCGATTGTCGAGCGTGTCGCGGGCGATGCTGAAGCCCAGGGTCGAGATGGTGAACTTGCCCAGCGTCTCGCACAGGTAGCGGCCTGCCTTCAGGGGATCGCACTCGCCGTCGGTGAAGAACAGTTCCTGATCCACGGTCACATTCTCGAAGGTGAGGCCGTAGCGGAGCTGGGCCGACCAATATTCGGTGATCGGAAATCCGGTGCGGACCTGAAAGCCCGTGTTCGTCTGCTGGAACGTGTCCACCCGCTGGCCCTGCAGGCCGAAGCGGAAGCTCGAGAAGTCCGTGCGGAAGACGTCGGCGCCAAGCGCCAGGTTGCGGCCGAAAAGATAGGGCTCGGTGAAGCCGAGGTTGAGCCCGCGCGAGAATTGCGACCAGTTCACCCCGAAGCGCATGTTCTGCGCGCGGCCACGGAAATTGCGCTGCTCGATCGCGAAGTTCAGAATGAGCCCCTCGAGCGAGGAGTAGCCAGCCGAGACCTGGATCGAGCCGGTTGGCCGCTCCTCCACATCCACCTGCAGCGCCACCTTGTCGGGCGCGGTTCCCGGCCGCTGCTGGACTTCCAGCTTCTCCTGGAAGAAGCCCAGCGACTGGATCCGGTCGCGGGAGCGGCGGACCTTGATGCTGTTGAAGGCATCCCCCTCGACGACCCGGAACTCCCGCCGGATGACGTCGTCCGCGGTGATCGTGTTCCCCTGGATCGTCACCGATTCCACATAGACCCGCGGAGTCTCGTTGATGACGAAGGTCACGTTCATCCGCAGGTCGTCGCGGTCGCGCTGGAACTGCGGCCGGACGTCTGCGAACGCATAGCCCAGAAGCCCGACGGTCGAGGTGAGCGAATCGATCGTGTCCTCGATCAGCTTGGCGTTGTACCAGTCGCCCTCCTTCATCGGCAGCAGCGCCTTGAAGTCCTCTGCCTTCACGTCCCGGATCTGGCTGACAAGATCCACTTCCCCGAACTTGTAGCGCTCGCCTTCCTCGACGACATAGGTGACGATGAAGTCGCGCCGGTCGGGCGTCAGTTCGGCGATCGCCGAGGCGACCCGGAAGTCGGCATAGCCTTCGGTCAGGTAGAATTGCCGCAGCTTCTGCTGGTCGAAGGCGAGCCGGTCGGGATCGTAGGTGTCTCTCGAGGTGAAGATGCGCAAGGGCCGCGCCTGCTTGGAGGCCATTTCGCTGCGCAGCTTGCTGTCGGAATAGCGCTCGTTGCCCAGGATATTGATCTGGCGAATCTTCGACTTGGGACCTTCGGAAATCTCGAAGACGAGGTCGACCCGGTTCTGCTCGAGCTGGATGATCTTGGGCTCGACCTGGGCGGCAAACCGGCCCGAACGGCGATAGAGTTCGAGAATCCGCGCAACATCGGCACGCGCGCGCGAACGGGTGAAGATCTGCCGGGGGGCCACCCGGATTTCCTCGCGGATCTTGTCTTCCTTGACCCGCTTCGCGCCCTCGATGATCACCCGGTTGATGACGGGATTCTCGCGGATCTCGACGACGAGATTGCCTTCGCCATCGTCGCGGATGCGCACATCGGCAAAAAGCTCGGACGCGAAGAGGTCCTTGAGCGCGCGGTCCAGGATCTCCCGATCATAGGCCTGGCCAACCGAAAGATCGGTGTAGGAGAGAACGGTTTCCGGCTCGATCCGCTCCGTCCCCGTCACCCGGATGGAGCGCACCGTTCCCGCGCTGGTCACGATCGCGGCATCTGGCGAGGGCGGAGGAAGCTGTGCAAGGGCCGGCGCCGCGGCCGAGGCCAGCAGCATGCCAAGAAGGACCGGACGCGCCCGTCCGCGCAGGACAATGACGTATCCCACAGGACTCAGCCGGCCCAGCTCTTCAGGCCCTCCCAAAGCCCGAAGGAGGCAAGATCATTCATCGTGAGGAGGAGCATGAGCGAGATAAGCAGCACGAATCCGGACACAAAAGCCCATTCCTGCAGCTTGGGCTCGAGCGGCCGGCGGCGAATGGCCTCAACGGCGTAGAGCATCAGATGGCCCCCGTCCAGCGCCGGAATGGGCAGAAGGTTCACAAACCCGAGGTTGATCGAAATGAGCGCAATGAAGGCGATCAGCGAAGCTGCACCCAGCGAGGCACTCTGGCCCGCGAACTGGGCAATCTTGAGCGGCCCGCCCAGTTCGTCGAGCGTGCGCCGGCCCGTGATGACCTGGTGGAGGGTTTCCGCCATCATGCGGGTCATCTGCACCGTTTCGTCGACCGCCCAGACAAGGGCCGATACGGGCGCACGCTTCTCCACGACCGGCCGGCCGCTTTCGACTCCAAGCCTCCCCTTGGTGTAGCGGTTCCCGAAGCGGTCGGCCTCCGTCACGGTCTGCGGGATGACGGTCACCAGCAGCCGGGCACCGTTGCGCTCCAGCTCGATCCGCATGGGCTCGCCCGGGCGCAGGGCGACAAGGCGCATCATGTCCTCGAACCGGTTGAGCTGGCGCCCATCGATGGCAACGAACCGGTCGCCCGCCTGGATTCCGGCAAGGGCAGCCGGGCTCTCGGCCACCACCCTGCCGGCCACCGGCGGCGTGTACTGGTGGCCGAAGGTCATGAAGAACCCGGCAAACAGCAGGATCGCAAAGAGAAAGTTGATTCCCGGGCCTGCCGCCACGACGAGGGCCCGCTGCCAGACAGGCCGGAACTGGAAGAGCTGCCGCTTCTCGGCCTCCGGAAGCGACGAAAGCGCCGGGTCCGGCTGGCTTGCAGCGTTCATGTCGCCGGCAAACTTCGCATAGCCGCCAAGCGGGATCCAGCCCACCTTCCAGCGGGTGCCGCGGCGATCGGTCAGGCCGAGCACCTCCCGCCCGAACCCGACCGAGAAGGTGTCCACCTTGATCCCGAAGAGGCGGGCCATCCCGTAGTGGCCAAACTCGTGCACGAACACGAGCAGGCCGAGCACAAAGATGAACGCCAGCACGGTAAAGCCCAGGCTTGGCTGCGCGATGGCTTCCATGCGTTTCCCCTAGCCGGCCGAGCGATGACCGACCAATGAACGCGCCTTCTCGCGCGCGGCGGCATCTGCAGCTGCCACTTCGGCAAGCGTTGCAACGGGTGCGGCGGGGAGCGCTTCCAGTGTCTCGGACACGATGGCAGCGATGTCGAGAAAGCCGATCCGGCCTTCGAGGAAGGCGCCGACCGCCACTTCATTGGCTGCCGACAGCACGCAGGGACGGCAGCCGCCGCTGGCAAGCGCAGCTTCTGCAAGGGCAAGTGCCGGAAACCGCGTGCGATCGGGCTCCTCGAAATCGAGCCGCGCAGCAGCCGCGAGGTCGAGGCGATTGACCGGAGTGGCAATGCGCTCCGGCCAGGCAAGCGCATGGGCGATGGGCACCCGCATGTCGGCCGGGCCGAGCTGGGCCAGAACCGATCCATCGACATATTCGACAAGGCCGTGGACGAGGCTCTGCGGGTGGACCAGGACTCCAAGCCGGTCGGGCCCGACCCCGAACAGGTGATGCGCTTCGATGAGCTCGAGCCCCTTGTTCATCAGCGTCGCCGAATCGACCGAGATCTTGGCACCCATCGACCAGTTCGGATGGCGGACGGCCTCGGCAGGTGTCACGTCCGCCATTTCCGCAAGGCTTTTCGCGCGGAACGGGCCTCCGCTTGCCGTCAGCACGATGCGGCTGATGCGCTCCACATCCTCCAGCACCTGGAAGATCGCATTGTGCTCGCTGTCGACCGGAAGGATGCGCGCACCCGAACGCCGGGCGGCTGCCGTCATCACGTCGCCGGCACAGATCAGGGCTTCCTTGTTCGCCAGCGCCACGGTGGTACCGGCCTCGAGCGCTGCGAGCGTCGGCGCAAGACCCGCCGCCCCGACGATTGCCGCCACCACCAGGTCCACGGTCTCGGCGGCCGTTGCCACCATCGCATCGGGGCCAGCGCGCACGTCCGTCGGGGTGTCGGCCAGGGCGTCCCGCAAGGGTGCAAAGCCGGCCTCGTCTGCAATGACGGCCACGGCCGCGTTTGCAGCCCGGGCAATCTCGGCAAGCTTGGCCCAGTCCCGCCCCGAGGCAACGGCGTGGATGCGGAACCGCTCGGGATTGCGCGTCACGAGATCGAGCGTGGAGGTTCCGATGGATCCGGTCGCCCCGAGCAGCGTGATGGTGCGGGTCATGCCAGGGTCAGTCCGACGGCAACCGCGCAGGCAACGGGGAGGAGCCCGTCCACCCGATCCATCACGCCGCCATGCCCGGGGATGAGCGCGCCGGAATCCTTGACCCCTGCGCGCCGCTTGAGCCAGCTCTCCAGGAAATCGCCTGCCTGCGCGACGATCGCGAGCAGCGCCCCCAAGATCGCCAGCACGAACGGGCTCGTTGTCCAGGCGAACCAGGACGCAACCGCAACGCTCGTCGCCGCGGCGCCCGCCATTCCCCCGAGAAGCCCGGCCCAGGTCTTCTTCGGGCTCACCGCCGGAAGCAGCTTCGGGCCGCCGACGGCGCGGCCCGTGAAATAGGCGAGGATGTCGGTCGCCCAGACGACCCCCATCGTCCAGAGCACAAGGGCAAGCCCGTCCGGATTCCCACGCAGCCACAGCAGCGCGAGGGCCGGCAGCCCGGCATAGAGAAGCCCGACGCCCAGCCAGCTGGCGTTGCGCCCGCGCCGCGCGACGCCCATGAGCCGCCCCGCCGCAATCACCGCAAGGGCGAGCGCCAGCGCGAAGAATGCCTCGCGCCACATGCCGATCGCCCCCAGCAGGGTCACCAGAAGCAGCGCAATGATCCCGGCCGCCCGGTCAGGCACGGGAATCTCGTGCATCATGCCCCACTCCCACAGCACGAGCGCCACCATGCCGGCCACGAACAGGGCAAACAGGACGCCGCCCGCGGCAACCGCGAGCACGGCAGCCCCGGCCAGCACCGTGCCGGCCACGACGCGCGTGCCAAGCTCGCTGCGCCCTGCCGTCGCCACTGCCCTAGCGCCCGCCAAAGCGCCGCTCCCGCCGGGCGAAGGCCTCGGCTGCCGATCGCAGCACGGCTTCGTCGAAATCCGGCCACAGAACGGGCGTGAACCAGAGCTCGGCATAGGCCGCCTGCCAGAGCAGGAAGTTGGACAGCCGGACTTCCCCGGACGACCGGACAATCAGGTCGACAGGTGGCACAGCCGCAGTGTCGAGCCGCTCCTCGATGACCTCGCGCGTGATCGCCTCGGGCGCCAGCTGGCCGGCTGCCACCTCTTCGGCAATGCGCTGCATCGCGCGCACCAGCTCGTC
>JBDNCK010000082.1:0-7348 GCA_046719675.1 Sphingomonadaceae bacterium
CGGGCATCCTCGGCGCGCGCGCAACCGGCAGGGGTGCGGACTATGACGTGGCGCTCCTGGAAGCGGCGCTCCACCAGACCAGCTATCCGGCCATGTGGTATCTGAACGAGGGCCATGAGACGGGCCGGGCGCCGCGCTCGGCGCATCCCTCGGTCACGCCCTCGCAGCTGTTCCGCACGGCGGATGGCTGGCTGTTCGTGATGGCGCAGCTGCCGAAGTTCTGGGAGCGGCTGGTGGACGCCATCGGCGCGGGGGCGCTCAAGTCCGATCCGCGCTTTGCCACCATGTCGGATCGTCTGAAGAATCGCGCGGAGCTCACGCAGATCCTTGATGAAATCTTCATGGCTGACACCACCGATCATTGGGTGCGCGCGCTGGGCGGTCGTTGCCCGGTGGCACCCGTTCATGACCTGCGCCAGGCGCTCGAGAATGCCTTCATCCGCGAACGCGGCATGGTGCAGGCCGTCCCCCATCCGGCGCGGCCCGACATGCAGGCGCTGGCCAGCCCGATCCTGGTGAACGGCGCGCGGCTGCCGGCAACGCACGCCCCGCTGCTGGGCGCGGACACGCAGGCGCTGCTGGCCGAAGTCGGGTTCGGCGAAGCCGAGATCGCCGGACTGCGGGCGCGGGGGGTGGTGTGAGCGGGAAGCTTCAGGGGCTGAAGGTCGTCGATCTCTCGCTCTTCCTGCCTGGCCCGATGCTGACCCGGATGCTCGCCGACCATGGCGCGGACGTCGTGAAGGTCGAACCGCCCGGCGGCGACCCGGCGCGGCAGATGGGCCCCTTCGAGGGCGGGGAGAGCTTCTGGTTCCATGCGCTCAACCACGGCAAGACATGCGTGGAGCTCGATCTCAAGACCGAGGATGGGCGGGCTGCCCTGTGGGCGATGCTCGACCGCGCCGACGTGCTGGTAGAAGGCTTCCGCCCGGGCGTCATGGCGCGGCTGGGATATGGCTATGAGGCCGTTGCCGCCCGCAATCCGGGGATCGTCTATTGCGCCATCTCGGCCTTCGGGCAGGAGGGGCCGCTTGCCGACCATCCCGCGCACGATCTTGGCGCCTGGGCGCTTTCGGGAGCGCTTTCCGTGAACGACGGGCCTGACGGCACGCCGGTGGTGCCCGGTGTTCCCGCGTCCGACATGGCAGCAGGGCTTACCGGTTGTGCGGCCGTCCTGATGGCCCTTCTTGGGCGGGCGCAGACAGGCCGGGGAGACTTCATCGACCTTTCGATGTTCGGGTGCCTGCTGCCCTGGACGGCGCACATCGCAGGAGAGGCCGTGGTCCATGGCGCGCCGGTGCGCTCGGGAAGCCAGCGCTCGCTGGGCGGACACGCCTTCTACCAGGTCTATGCCTGCAGCGACGGGCGCCACATCGTGCTGTGCGGGCGCGAGCCGAAGTTTGCCCGCAACCTGCTGGAAGCCCTTGGCCGGCCGGACTTGATCCCCGTTGCCGCCGCGGAGGCCGGCCCTGCCCATGCGCCGCTCATCGCCTTCCTGCGCGAGACCTTCGCGCAGAAGACGCGCGGTGCGTGGGTCGCATGGTTCCACGGCCGGGACATCGCCTTTGCGCCCGTCCTCGACCTTGCGGAGGCGATGCGCCAGCCGGCCGTGCGCGATGCGGGCCTGCTGCGGCAGGAGGAAGGGCACCACCGCTTCGCTTCGCCCATCCGCTTCCGGCACAGCTGACTCCTTGCGACTTTCGGGAGGCTTGCGCCGCCTACGCGCGCCCGTCATGCGCGTGCCAGCAGAGGAGGTTCGCAATGCTCGACACCAGCCGCCGCATCGCCTTCGACGAACAGCATGAGGCGTTTCGAGAACAGGTGCGCAAGTTTTTCGCGAAGGAGCTTGTCCCCCATCTCGACCGCTTCGAGACCGAGGGCATCGTCAGCCGCGAATTCTGGCGCAAGTGCGGCGAGGCGGGCATTCTCTGCCCGAACGTGCCCGAACAGCATGGCGGCCTTGGCCTCGACTTCGGCTACAACAGCGTGATCGACGAGGAACTCGCCTATCTGGGCTCGTCGGCCGGCATCACCCTCCAGAACGACATCACGGCCGAATATTTCGTGGCCTATGGATCCGACGAGCAGAAGGCGAAATATCTGCCGAAGATGATTTCGGGCGAATGCATCACGGCCATTGCCATGACGGAGCCCGGGGCTGGCTCGGACCTGCAGGGCATCCGCACCACGGCGCGGCGCGACGGCAACCATTATGTGATCAACGGCTCCAAGACCTACATCACCAACGGCCAGAACGCCGATGTGGTGATCGTGGTGGCCAAGACGGATCCGGACAAGGGCGCCAAGGGCACCAGCCTCATCCTCGTGGATGCCGACACGCCCGGCTTTTCGCGCGGGCGCAATCTCGACAAGATCGGCCAGCATTCGGCCGACACTTCCGAACTTTTCTTCGAGGACTGCCGGGTTCCCATCACCAACTGTCTCGGAGAGGAGAACAAGGGCTTCATCTACCTCATGAGCCAGCTGCCGCAGGAACGGCTGTCCATCGCCTGCTCGGCCATGGGTGGGGCGCAGCGGGCATTCGACGAAGCGCTTGCCTTCGTGAAGGACCGCAAGGCCTTCGGCAAGACGGTGTTAGACTTCCAGAACACCCGCTTCGTGCTCGCTGATCTCAAGGCGAAGCTGCAGGCGGGCTGGGCGCATCTCGACTGGGCCCTGAAGCGCCACATGGCCGGCAAGCTTGATGCCTATGAAGGGGCGGCCGCCAAGCTCTATCACACCGAGCTGCAGTGGGAGGTGGTGGATGCCTGCCTGCAGCTGCATGGCGGCGCCGGCTACATGAACGAATATCCCATCGCCCGGCTGTGGCGGGACGCCCGGGTGCAGCGCATCTATGGCGGCACCAGCGAGATCATGAAGGAACTGGTCGGGCGCAGCCTGTGAGGCTTTCGCCGGCAGGTGCGAGCCGCTAGGATGCCGGCATGCCATTCCTGAACGGCCTCTGGCGGATTCTCATGGGCGTGAAGGACGTGCTCGTCCTTCTGTTTCTCGTCCTGTTCTTCGTGGCGCTCTGGGGTGCACTCTCGCTGCGCGCACCCGGCGTCAAGGTGCCGGACGGGGGGCTTCTCGTCATCGACCTGCGCGGAACGCTGGTGGACCAGGCGACGCCTTCCTCGCCCTTCGCGCTGCTCGCCGGTGATGGAATTGTCACCGAGACGGAAGCACGCGATGTCGTCCGCGCCATCGACCGGGCGGCCACCGACAAGGCCATCAGGGGCATTGTGCTTGACCTCGACGGCTTTCTCGGCGGGGGACTTGCCAATCTGGAGGGGGTCGGGGCGGCCCTGCTGCGCTTCCGGGCCACGGAGAAGCCGGTCTTCGCCTTTGCCACCGGCTATGCCGATTCGGGATATCTCCTGGCGGCCCATGCCACCGAAAGCTGGGTCGATCCGATGGGCGGCGTCTTTCTGAGCGGGCCCGGCGGCACGGGGATCTATCTCAAGGGCGCGCTCGAAAAGCTCAAGGTCGATGTGGAAGTGTTCCGCGTCGGCACCTTCAAGAGCGCCAGCGAGCCCTTCACCGAGGAGCGCGCCTCCCCCGAAGCCAGAGCGGCAGACCAGGCGCTCGTCGATGATCTGTGGCTCGCCTACCAGGCAAGCGTTGCGCGCGCGAAACCGGGCTTTGACGTGCGCGCGGCCGTCGAGGCGATGCCCGCGCGCGTTGCCGGGCGCAACAGCGACCTTGCAACGCTGGCAGTTGCCATGGGGTTCGTCGACAAGGTGGGAACACGCCGCGCCTTCGTCGAGCGGCTGGAGCAGGAAGTCGGCGAAGGTGATGTGCTGGGCATCAGGGGCATCACCCTTTCGGACTATCTCTCGTCACGGTTCCGCTCGGCGCCCAGGGGCGACCATGTGGGCATCATCCACGTGGCCGGTGGCATCGTCGATGGCCAGGCTCCCGAAGGCCAGGCCGGAGGCGAGAGCGTCCGCGACCTGCTGCTCGAAGCCATTGACGACAAGAAGGTGAAGGCCATCGTCGTGCGGATCGATTCCGGCGGCGGCACGGCGACTGCGTCTGACGTCATCCGCGAGACGGTGCTGAAGGCGCGCGCGGAAGGAAAGCCGGTCGTTGCCAGCATGGGACCAGTGGCAGCCTCCGGCGGTTACTGGGTGGCGACCGGCGCTGAAAAGATCTTCGCCGAACCCTCCACCATTACCGGCTCCATCGGTGTCGTCGGCATTCTTCCGACCTTCGGGCGGACCCTGGCGGAAGTCGGGATCACGACGGATGGCGTCGGAACGACGCCCTATTCGCGGCAGCCCAATGTGCTCGGGCAGCTGAACGATCCCGCGCGCGAGCTGATCCAGGCTGGCGTGCGCGACGTGTATGGGAAGTTCATCGCCGTCGTCGCGGAAGCGCGCGGCATGGATACGGCTGCTGTCGAAGCGATTGCGGAGGGGCGCGTGTGGTCAGGGCAGAAGGCGCTCGAGCTGAACCTGATCGATACCCATGGCGGGCTTGATGCGGCGGTGGCCGAAGCGGCGCGGCTGGCCGGGATCGAAGGGGAGCCGGAATCGCGGGTCATCCGCAAGCCAAGATCTCTCCTTGCCCAGTTGCTCGAGCAGGGCGCGCTCGTGCGGCACCAGCCGATGGATCCGCTCGCAGCCCAGGTCATGGCCGCGCGCATGCAGGCAGCGGCCATGGTGCAGGCGACGCTTGCCCTCTTGAAGGGGCCGGCCATCCACGCTGCCTGCGTGGCCTGCGCTGCCTTCCGGCCGGTGAGCGCAGAGCCGCCTGCCGCTGGCATCTTTCCCCGCTAGGCGCGTTCCATCACCAGCGGCGGCTGGTGGAGGATGGCTGCTGCCTCGCGCTTGCGGTCGATGTCCTGCCGCAGCCATGCCAGCCCGTCTGCATCGAGACCGGTCTCGGCCATGATCACGTCGTCGGGCATGGCAAGCGCCAGGCCGGCAAGCGCCAGGTCCATCCGGCGGTGGTCGAGCACGAAATAGAATTCATCCTGCCCCTGCGGCAGGCTGTAGGTGTCCGTGGAGGGGGCAGCGGAGGTGACCGATTCCGGCACGCCGAGCGCGCGCGCCAGCGCATAGACCTCGGTCTTGTAGAGGTGGGCGATCGGCTTCAGGTCGGCCGCGCCATCGCCGTTCTTCACGAAGAAGCCGAGCTCATATTCAAGCAGGTTGGGCGTTCCGACGACCGCATGGTGCAGCCGGTCGGCGTGATAATATTCGAGCATCTTGCGGATGCGCTGCTTGAAGCTGGTCGCCGCCACGATCGCCCGATAGCTGCCGGAATCGAGAAGCGCTTCCTGCCGCCTGCCCTCCGGATCCTCGACGATGATCCGGAAGCGTGCGAAGCCGCCCTCATCGGCGCCGGTCGTCGCAATCTTGGAGCGCCAGCCGGGTCCATAGCCGGGGATGAGCGCGGCAATCGCCGCGTCGCGCTTGGCATAGCAGCCGACACCTTCGAGCGCCGGCGTGATGGGAACGATTTCGTGCGCAATCCCGAAACGCTCCACGACTTCGCGGCCCCGGATCGTGCTTTCGGGATCGGAGTCGGTCTCGGGCAGCAGAAGCGCGAACACCCGCGATGCCCCCACCGCCCTTGCGGCAAGGCCCGCGCACACGGCGCTGTCCACCCCGCCGGAAACGGCGACGACAAGGCCCCGGCGGCGCAGGTTCGAGCGCAGCTGCTCGCGAATCCAGCCCGCGATCCGCTCGGCCTCGGCTGCGGCATCGATGGCAAGCGCGCGGGCTATCGGTCCGCCGCCCTCCCCGCTCATCCTCGTCTCCCTGTTCATGCCGCGGCCTCGGCCAAAAGGCTTGCGGCCAGCGCCCGCCGGTCGATCTTGCCATTGGGCGTTTTCGGCAGTTCGCCCAGAAGCAGGATCCGTGTCGGCATCATCTGCGGCGGCAGGCGGCCGACGAGGCCCTTGCGGACGAACCGCTCGTTCTCGATGGTGCCGCTCACGAAAGCGACAATGGCGTCTCCGAGTACCGGGTCCGGCATGCCGACAACGGCAGCCTCGTGCACGCCGTCGATGGCGAGGAGAGCCGCCTCCACTTCCAGCGGCGCCACCTTCTCGCCGCGAGTCTTGAGAATGTCGTCGGTGCGGCCGAGAAAGCGGAGATGCCCGTCCGCGTCGCGGACGAACAGGTCGCCCGTCACCAGCACGCGATCGCTGGAGTGACTGCCGGGGCGCAGCATCTTCGCGGTCGCCTCCGGACGGTTCCAGTAGCCGAGCATCACGTGCGCGCCCCGCACATGGAGGATGCCCGGCGTCCCGTTCGGCACTTCGCGCCCCTGGTCGTCGCAGACCATCACTTCGGTTCCCGGTATCGGGATGCCGACGCTGTCGGGCTTCGCATCGAGAAGGTCGGGCGGCAGGTAGGACACCCGCTTGCACTCGGTCAGCCCGTACATGCGGATGATCTGCGCATTGGGGAAGATCTCCCTGAGCGGGGCGTGGAGCGTCGGGGAGAGATCGGCAGCCGTGCTGGTGAGCAACCGCACGCCGGGGATCGCCAACGGCTGCCGGGCGTGCGCCTTGGCAAGCATCGCATAGAGCGTGGGAACCCCGGGAAAGACGGTGACGGCCTCGTCGCGCAGGGCTGCGACGAGATCGCCGATGAAGGCCGAGCCGCCATCCAGCACCAGGGTTGCACCCGTCGCTGCCGCCATCAGGAACTGGTAGAGCCCGTAGTCGAAGGCAAGCGGCAGCGCGCACTGGATCCGGTCATCCGCGCGCACGCCGATATATTCGAGCAGGCTGCCAAGAGCGAACAGCATGGACTGGTGCGTGTGCATCACGCCCTTGGGCTGGCCGGTGCTGCCCGAGGTGTAGATGAGAGCAGCAAGATCGATGGTCAGCGCCCTTTGCGGGGGCGGAGAGCTGCCCATCGCACCGGCGAGCGCTTCCTCGAGTTCGTGCGCGCCTTCGGTTCCACCGCTGGCGAAGACGGCAAGGGGGCCAACGGCAGCCGCGCGGGCTGCACCGATCTGGTCTGGCCGGCGGCCATCTGCGATGAGAGCCCTTGCACCGCTGTCCTTCACGATGAAGGCCAGACGCTCCGGCGGCAGGCGCGGGTCGACCACCACCATCACGGCATCGGCGCGCAGCACCGCCGACAGGGCAGCCGCCAGCTTCCAGCCGTTCTCGAGCTGGATCACGACTCGGTCGCCGCGGGACACGCCCTCGCGCACCAGGGCAGCGGCAAGGGAGTCGGTGGCAGCTGCGAGCGCCCCCCAGGTCACGCGCTCGCCGGCAAGCGCGATCGCCTCCTTTCCGGGATGGTCCTGCCCGGCGCGCGCGACGAGCTCGGAAACCAGGCGCAAGGGGGCCATCGATCAGCGTTCCGCGGCAGCGCGGCGGCGC
>JBDNCK010000083.1:0-7279 GCA_046719675.1 Sphingomonadaceae bacterium
GACCAGGATATTGCCCTCCCCGAGCGAAATGCACGGGCGGCCGGGCTGCGGGCTGTTGTCGCGAGCGAGGGGACGGCGGGGAAGACGATCCTTTCGCCTGCCGGTGGCCGAGGACGCCTGCCCGGGCAGCGGGCAGCCAGTTGACCGGCAGGAGCGGGGCAGGCCATGGGCCTTGCCACTGCAAGCAGAAGGGGGGAGCGAGGGCCATGAACGAGAGCAACCCGCAGGCAGCCGCGGAATGGACCCCGCCGAAGGTCTGGGTGTGGGACAAGCCAAGCGGCGGCACCTTTGCCAGCATCAACCGGCCGGTCTCCGGCGCCACCCACGAGAGGGAGCTTCCGGTCGGCAGGCATCCGCTGCAGCTCTATTCGCTTGGCACGCCCAACGGCGTGAAGGTCACCATTCTTCTCGAAGAGCTGCTCGCGCTCGGGCACGCGGGCGCGGAATATGATGCCTGGCTGATCGACATCGGCGCCGGCGACCAGTTCGGCAGCGGGTTCGTTGCCATCAATCCCAACTCCAAGATCCCGGCGATGCTGGATCGCTCGGAAGACCCGCCCATCCGCCTGTTCGAAAGCGGCTCCATCCTCGTCTACCTGGCCGAGAAGTTCGGCGAATTCCTGCCGGCCGACCGGCACCGCCGCGCCGAGACGATGAACTGGCTGATGTGGCAGATGGGCTCCGCACCCTACATCGGCGGCGGGTTCGGGCATTTCTACGCCTATGCCCCGACCAAGATGGAATACCCCATCAACCGGTTCGCCATGGAGACGAAACGGCTGCTGCATGTTCTCGACACGCATCTGGCCGAGAGCGAATATGTGGTGGGCGACAGCTACACGATTGCGGACATGGCGATCTGGCCTTGGTACGGCGCCATCATGCGCGATGCCTATGGCGCGCAGGAGTTTCTTTCCGTCCACGAATACCGGAACCTCGACCGCTGGGTCGATCTTGTGGGCAGTCGCGCGGCCGTGAAACGCGGACGGATGGTCAACCGCACCTTCGGCCGGCCGGAAACGCAGCTGCGCGAACGGCACGATGCGAGCGATTTCGACGTGAACCGCCAGGACATGGTCGAAGCGCGCGGCGGAAAGCGGATCTGAGCATGGAGGAGGCCGTCCGTTTCGAGGTGGTGGACGATACCATCGCCATCCTGACGCTGAACCGGCCGGAGACCCGCAACGCGCTCTCGCGCGAGGTGCGGGAAGGGCTGTTCGCGGCCTGGGACCGGTTCGAGCGCGATCCGGCGCTGCGCATTGCCATTCTGACCGGCGCCGGAAGCGCCTTCTGCGCCGGCGGCGACCTCAAGGAGATGGTGGAAACCCGCCTCCAGGTGCCGCCGCGCGACATGTTTCCCGTGCCCCATGACAATATCGCGCTCACCAAGCCCACGATCGCGGCCGTGAACGGCGTGGCGTTTGCCGGCGGCTGGATGATCGCACAGGCCTGCGACCTGTGCGTGGCGAGCACGTCTGCGCGCTTTGCCATCACCGAGGTGAAGGTGGGCCGCGGCTCGCCCTGGGCAGCGCCCCTCATTCACATGATCCCGCAGCGGATCATGATGGAGATCATGCTGACCGGAAAGGCCATTTCCGCTGCGCGGGCCTACGAGATCGGGCTCGTCAACCGGCTGGCAGAGCCGGAGGCGCTCATGGACTGTGCGCTGGGCCTTGCCCGCGAAGTCCTCGAGGGCGCCCCCCTTTCGGTGAAGGCCGCGCGCGAGACGGTGATGCTTGCAACCGAGATGGGCCGCGCAGCGGCGCTGCAGGCCGCCCGCGCGGCGCACGAGGTTGCCTATCGCAGCAGCGATGCACAGGAAGGGCCCAGGGCCTTTTCCGAGAAACGCAAGCCGGTCTGGAAGGGCCAGTGATGCAGGCACCCGGATGAAGGGCACGGATGACGGGGCCGGAGGCCGGCAACACCAATCGCACGAAACCGCACAATCCGTGTCCGGCAGACCGGGTATGCCTGCGAGCACAACAGACCGAAATCTTCAGGGAGGGGCGATCATGAGAAAACAGGGGAAAGGCGTGTGCCTTGCCGCGCTTGCGCCATTCGTGCTGGCAGCGCCCGCGACAGCGCAGGAGAGCAGCCTGCCGCCGCCGGTTCGTGCCATGGTCGTGACGGCAGCCGAAAGCGGGGACAAGGCGAAACTGGAGGCAGTCGTGGCTGTGGCGAAGGAAACCAACCCGGACGCCGCGGAGGAGATCGACCGCCTCGTCGCCGCCATTGCTGCGCAGCAGGAAGCGCAACGCATCGAAGCGCTGCAGACTGCCGGTTTCCTCGACAACTGGAAGGGCCGGGTATCGGTTGGCGGTGCGCTTGCAACCGGCAACACCGATACCAAGAATCTCGCGCTCGGCATCAATATGGTGCGCGATGGGCTTTCCTGGCGGCATCGTCTGGAAGCCAATGCCGACATCCAGCGATCCGCCGGCACGACCGACCAGGAGCGCCTGCTTGCCGCCTGGCAGTCGGACTGGAAGCTGAGCGACGCGCTCTATGTCTATGGCCGGTTCGGCTACGAACGGAACTTCGATGCCGGCATTGCCCGCCGCTTCATCGAGTCCGCCGGCATGGGCTGGAGCGCCCTGCGGCGCCCGCGCATGACGTGGGATCTCGAGGCCGGACCGGCGCTCCAGCAGACGAAATATTTCGACGGCCGGACCGAGGACGGGTTCGCCTTCCGCGGGGCCAGCCGCTTCGGCTGGGACCTGACTCCGACGACCCGGCTCACCAACGACACCTTCCTGCTGGCAAACGGTGCCAGCGCCCTCAACAACACGCTGGCCATCTCCACCAGGCTCTGGCGGGCGCTTTCGGTGGGGGTGTCGTTCACCCTGCTTTGGGAAGCGGAGCCGGCGGAAGACCTGCGCTCCACCAGCACGGTTTCCCGCTTCACGATCGGCTACGACTTCTGACCGTCGGGGCAAGGATTTCAAGGGGCGCTGGTTCGCCTGCAAGGCGCGCGCAGCGCAGCAAGGCGCGCGGACGTCGGCCAGGTCAGCCGGGTCAGCCGGCCGCCTTCATCGGTTCTGCCGGCAGCACATAGTCGCGAAACTGCTCGCGAAGCGCCACCTTCTTGATCTTGCCCGTGGCGGTGTGGGGAATGGAGTCGACGAACTCGATGGCATCGGGCATCCACCATTTGGCAATCCGCCCCGACAGATAGGCACGCACATCGGCTTCGGTCACGCTCGCGCCTTCCTTGCGCACCAGCACGAGGAGCGGGCGTTCGTCCCACTTGGGATGCGGAAGCCCGATGACGGCCGCCTCGGCGATCCCCGGGCATCCGACCGCGACATTCTCAAGGTCGATCGAGGAAATCCACTCCCCGCCCGACTTGATCACATCCTTCGAGCGATCGACGATCTGCATGTAGCCTAGCGGATCGAGGGTCGCGATATCGCCAGTGTCGAACCAGCCCTCTTCATCGAGAATCTCTCCGCCATCGCCCTTGAAGTAGCGGCCGACGATCCAGGGTCCGCGCACCATCAGCCGGCCGAAGGACGTGCCGTCCCGCGGGACCGGATTGCCATTGTCGTCCTTCAGGCACATCTCCACGCCGAAGATCGCCCTGCCCTGCTTCACGCGATAGGCCATTTCCGCGTCATACGGGAGCGCTGCCACTTCCGGGACGGGAGAGCCGATCGTGCCGAGTGGCGACATCTCCGTCATGCCCCACAGCTGCATCACGCGGACATTGTGGAGCCTGTCGAAGGTCTCGATCATGCTCTGCGGAACAGCCGAGCCGCCGATGCCTGTGGTGCGCAGCTTGCCCAGCCCGCCGCCATGCCGTTCCAGATGCTGCAGCATGCCGAGCCAGATGGTGGGCACGGCAAGCGCAAGATCCACATCTTCCTCGATGATCAGCTTCTGCAGCGTCGGCGCGTCAAAGTGCGGGCCGCCCATCACCAGCTTCGCGCCACAAGCCGCCGTGGTGTAGGGAATGGACCAGGCATTGGCGTGATACATGGGCGCAATCGGCAGCACGACGGACCGCGCGCCAACCGCAAAGGTGTCGGTCATGCAGGCCGCCATGGCATGCAGCACGTTGGATCGGTGGGAATATTCCACGCCCTTGGGGTTCCCCGTGGTGCCCGACGTGTAGCACAGGCCGGAGGGCGCCTTCTCGTCCAGTTCCGTCCAGGGTTCGTCGCTGGATTGGCCGGCGATCCAGTCCTCGTAACAGATGAGGTCAAGACTTGAATCGGACGGCATGTGCGCGCGGTCGGTCAGGAGCACATAATGCTCGATGGTCCGGAAGCCGGGAGCCAGCTTCTCCACCAGCTTCACGAAGGTAAGATCGAGAAACAGGACCCGATCTTCCGCGTGATTGGCGATATAGACGATCTGTTCCTCGAAAAGGCGGGGATTGATCGTGTGGGCGACCCCCCCCATGCCGGAAATGCCGTACCAGGCCTCCACATGGCGGTGCGTGTTCCATGCAAGGGTTGCCACGCGGTCCCCTTCCCGGATGCCCATCGCCCGCAGCGCGGCCGCCACCTGCTTCGCCCGCCTGCGCACCTCTGCCCAGGTCGTGCGATGCTTGCCGCCCTCGCAGGTCAGGCTCACGACTTCGCGCTGGCCGTGGAACTCGGCTGCATGGTCGATGAGCTTCCACACCAGAAGCGGCCAGTCCTGCATCGTTCCGTGGATCATCCCGGCAATCCTCCCGATGGCTCTGCTACCAGAAGGCGACAGGAGCGCAAAGCCGTGCAGACCGCACCGTGACCGCTTGACTCCACGCGAACGGAAGTGGAACATACCCGAAACGGAAGGGAATCACCCGTGATCGTCTCCGCGCTCATCATCCTGTCCCTGCTCTGGCTCGCGGCAAGTATCGGCGGCATGCTTCTGGCAAGTGCGCGAACGCTTGCACATGTGGTGGCAGGCCATGCGCCGGGCGCGGTGCGGCTGGCGCCTCAGCCCCTTGTCTCGAGCGCTGCAATCCGGCTGCGATAGCCGAGCAGCGCAAAGGGGATTGAAAGCGCGTAAAGGCACGCGACGACGGACAGGGTCGCCCAGGGCGCAAGCGCGAGAAAGGCGGCCATGAGGCCGACGGCCGCAAGCGCCGGCACGCGCGCGGCAGCCGGCAGGCGGATGGACCCCGCGCCCCAGGTCGGAAGCGCAGAGACCATGAGCCCGGCGACCACCAGCGTCGTGACGGCCACCAGGATCCCGCGCAGCTGCGGATCGGCCGACAACACGCCGTCGAGCGCGAGGTCGAGGAAGAGCGGGGCAAGCGCAAGTCCCGCCCCGGCCGGCGCCGGAACCCCGATCAGGAAGCCGAGGCGCTTGCGCGGCGTCTCCTCGGAATCGAGCGCGGCGTTGAAGCGCGCCAGCCGCAGCGCGCAGCAGACCGCAAGCGCAAGCGCGATCACCCAGCCGAAGCGCCCGACATCGTCGAGCGCCCAGAGATAGAGGATGATGGCCGGCGCAAGGCCGAAGGCCGTCACGTCCGAAAGCGAATCGAGCTCCGCTCCGAACCGGCTCGTCCCGCGCAGCAGGCGGGCGACGCGGCCGTCGATCCCGTCGAGAACGGCGGCAACCACGATCGCGGTCGCCGCCTTTTCCCACTCTGCGGAAATGGCAAAGCGCACCCCGGTTGCTCCGGCTGCCAGCGCCAGCATGGTGATGGCGTTGGGAATGAGCGTGCGCATGGGAATGGCCCGCAGGCGCGGCTTCGCCCCCCGGGGAAAGGGCGTTTCATCCATGCGCGCGCTCCTGCCCGCCGCGCCGGAAGCCAGTCGCCCGGACAGGGTTTCCCGCATCTGCCATGACCGGCAGTCTAGGGCAGGATTGCGCCAACCGAAAGGCGGCGCAACCTGCCACTGGCCCGGGGACCCCGGACAGGCCTGCGGAACATTTCCTTTCGAGTTTATCTGAGATCCGTTTCGATCATTTCATTTGTGTTCGACCAGCCTTATGGTATCAACAACACAACAATATGGGGTGCGAATGTATCAGGTTCGCAAGACTGGGTTGGTGCAGCGAGAGGGAGGAGCGCATGCAGGTCCCACAAGGCATTCTGGCAGCTGGCGTCGCATTCCTGGCCATTGCCACCGCCGCCCGTGCAGAGCCGGATTTCCATGCGCACTGGAACGGCGCGCTCCTCGATTTCTACTTCCTTGTCGTGCCGCCGGCACACGGCCTCACAGGAAGTGGCGAAAGCCTTGCCTTCACAGGAACCGGGGGCGCGACGGGGACCGGCAACCTGTTCCAGTACGGCACGTCGGTCTTCTTCCCGCAGACCGACCTCAACCCTTACATCCAGGGCTACAGCACGCTTTCCAACAGCACGAGCGCCTTCGGTCCGCCGCCGGGCAACGCCAGCGGGCGGCTCCAGTTCCAGCCGGGCGAACTTCTGCGGCTGTCGGCGGGACCAGAGGGCACGGACATCTTCCCCTTCTATATTTCCGGGTCCCTGGTGGTCCAGACGAGCATGTACGGCCCTGGCCACACGGCGCAGCAAGGCAGCGTTCAGCTTGTCGGGCGCTGCATCGGGTGCGAGGCGCAGACGGACGGCCGCTTCCCGGATTTCACCTGGTCCCTTGATCTTGGCTCCAGTTTTTCCTCCCACGCCGACGACTTTTCCTTCTGGGACTGGACGACGGGCGGCTTCTACGAGAGTTGGTCAGGTTGGCTGCTGCCGGGGGCGAGCTACACCGTCTGGCTCGATCATGCCTGGGTGGAATCGCGTGCCGAGCTGTGGGCCTATGGCAAGCCGGTACCGGAGCCGGCGACCTGGGCCATGCTGCTTGCCGGCTTCGGGCTGGTTGGCGCGGCCATGCGGCAGCGGCGGCTGGCCTGCTGAGCAGTCAGGGCGCTGGCGGCCTCCGCCGGGCAATCACCGTCTCGCCCGCCACCGCCCGCTGGCCCTTGAGCACGGCAACGTCCCAGCCGGCCGGAAGATAAATGTCCGCCCGGCTGCCGAAGCGGATGAGGCCATAGCGCTGCCCGGCGGCCAGCATCGCCCCTTCCCGCACGAAGGTGACGATCCGGCGCGCCACCAGCCCGGCAATCTGCGCAACGCCCACCCGCGTGCCATCCAGCGCCTCGATCACGAGGAAGGCGCGCTCATTTTCCTCGCTCGCCTTGTCGAGGCTCGCATTCAGGAAGGCGCCGGGCACATAGGCCATGTGGGTGACGGTGCCGGCGACTGGCGCGCGGTTCACATGCACGTCGAACACCGACAGGAAGATGGACACGCGCGTTGCCCGCCCGGTCGAAAGACCCCGCTCTCCGAGCAGCTGGCGCGGCACTTCGACAGATC
>JBDNCK010000084.1:0-7248 GCA_046719675.1 Sphingomonadaceae bacterium
GATCCACGATCGGGTTGACCGGCTCCGCGCTCGCATATTCGGGCGCCCAGCAGCGGATATAGGCCATCGCATCGAACTTCTCCGCCTGGCCCACGGGCGTGAAGATCCGGAAATAGGGCTGGCTGTCCACGCCCGAGCCCATCACCCACTGCCAGCCCATCGCATTGTTCATGAGATCGGCATCCACGAGCGTGTCCCAGAACCAGCGCTCGCCCTCGCGCCAGTCGATCCCCAGATGCTTGGTGAGAAAGCTCGCCACCACCATCCGCACCCGGTTGTGCATCCAGCCCGAGCGCCAGAGCTGGCGCATCCCGGCATCCACCAGCGGATAGCCGGTCCGCCCCTGCTGCCAGGCCTCCAGCCAGTCCCGCCCGGGCGCGCGCGTGACATCCGTCCACGCCATCCGGTCGAACTCCGGCCGGTGGGCCTTCGCGTGCGAATCCGGGAAGGCGCGAATCAGGTCATGCGCGAAATCCCGCCAGATGAGCTGGCGCGTAAATGGCTCGGCGGCCGCGCCTGCTGCCGCCTCGGCAGCGTGCCAGACCTGGTTGGGCGAAATCTCCCCGAAATGCAGGTGCGGCGAAAGCCGGGATGTTGCCGCCTCCGACGGAAAATCCCGCCGGCTGCCATAGGCCTCCAGCTTCGGCAGGAAGGCCGAAAGCGCCGCCTGCGCGCCCGCCTCGCCCGGGGTGCCCACGAAGCCCCGCGCCCAGCGCGGCGAAAAGCGGGGAAGCGCGGAAGGCTCTGCGGGAAGCTCCGCGAACCGGATGTCCTCCGGCGCCGGCCGGGGCGCCGGCGGCGCCCCCAGCGCCCGGTGCGCCCGCGCAAAGGGCGTGAACACCCGATAGCGCGCCCCATCCTTCGTCACCACGGCCCCCGGCTCATGGAGGGTTGGATGGCCATGCAGCTTCAGCCGCTTGCCGAGCCTTGCCTCGATCCCGGCCCACCAGGGCTCGGAAACGGCGGTGGCATGGATCGCCTCTGCCCCGGTTTCCTCCGCAAGGCGCTGCAGCACCTCGGCGCTGGCACCTTCACACACCAGAAGGCGGCCGCCGCGCGCGCGAAGCGACTGGTCGAGGCTGGCGAGGCTGCGGGCGAGCCACCAGCGCGACGCCCCGCCCATGGCCCTGAGGCCCGGGCTTTCGCCATCCTCCACATAGACCGGCAGCACCGGCCCGGCCGCAGCGGCCGCCGCAAGGGCGGGCTGATCGGCAAGGCGAAGATCCTGGCGGAACCAGACAATCTGCATGGCGCTGCCCTGCCGCAGCGGCTTGCCGTGGGCAACGCGGCAAACTAGGCGGTCACGCCATGGCGGCGCAGGCTTATGTGAACGGACGCTATTCGCCGCTTGCCGAGGCCGGAGTCGCGGTCGAGGATCGCGGCTTCCAGTTCGCGGATTCCGTCTATGAAGTCGTGGCCGTCCTCAACGGGCGCTTCTTCGACTGGCCGCAGCATCTGTGGCGGCTGCGGCGCAATCTGGCGGCGCTCCAGATCAGCGGCGCTCCGGCAGAGGCGGCCCTGGACCATATCGCCCGCACGCTCCTCCGCCGCGCGCGGGTGACCGACGGACTTCTTTACGTGCAGGTGTCGCGCGGGGTCGCAAGGCGCGAACACGGGTTTCCCGCCACCGCGCGCCCGACCCTGGTGATGACGGCGCGCCGCTTCGATTTCCGCCAGCGCCTCGCCCAGCAAGCGCAAGGGGTTGCCGCCATCTCGCGGCCGGATCAGCGCTGGCTGCGGTGCGACCTCAAGACGACGAACCTCCTGGGCGCGGTGCTTGCCAAGGAGGAAGCCCGCCGGGAAGGCGCGTTCGAGGCGCTGTTCCACCTGCCCGACGGCACCGTGACCGAGGGCGGCTCGACCAACATCTGGATGGTGGACGCAGCAGGAGCTCTCGTCACCCACCCGCTCTCCAGCCGGATCCTGCCGGGCATCATGCGCGAGACAGCGCTGCGGCTGGCGCGTGGCAACGGGCTCGACGTGGCCGAGCGCCCCTTTTCGCTCGAGGAAGCGCGCGCGGCGCGCGAGCTGCTGCTGACCTCCACGACCGCGCCGGTGCTGCCCATCGTGCAGCTCGACGCACAGCCGATCGGAAGCGGAAGGCCGGGCGAAGTTGCCGGGCGGCTCGCCAGGCTCCTGTGGGACGAGATCGAACGCCAGACCGGCTGGCGAGCCTGACCGCCCCGAAGCTGGCGACCAGCGATCCGATGATGCAAAGTGGCCCGGCGGGCGGGGGCGCACCCGCCGGGCCGGCTTCACGGCCAGCGGCCGGAAGCTCAGCTGTCGTCGCGGATCGTCTCGGCCTGGGCTTCGCCTGCCCGCTCGATTGCCTCGGCCTGGCGCTCGGCTGCGGCACGCTCGGCGTCCGCCATCGCCTCATGCTGGTCGGTGCGCGCATCCGACCCGGTGGCATCGGCCTGCTGCTCCCAGCTTTCGGCAGCCATCTCGCCTTCGGCGCGCGCCATGTCCGCCTCGGCAACGGCACGATCCTCCACGGCATCGGCCATCTGGTTCTGCGGGGACTGCCCGCAGGCAGCAAGCGCCAGCGGCGCAGCCGCCAGCAGCACGAACATCGCCTTCATCTCAATCTCCTCTGACGGGGGCCCGCTCGGGCCGGTCCGGCAGGAAGAACGCCGCAGCCCTCAGCTTGTTCCCCGGCCGATTCCCCCTGCGACGAGACGACTGGCCCGTGCGACGACTTCCTCGGCGGGAACATCCTGGTTCCACACCATGTAGCGCAGCCCCAGGAAGACGTTCATGCCGGCAATCGCCCAGGCCTCCACCTCGCCCACATCTTCCCGGAGGCTTCCGTCCATTGCGCCCTGGCGCAGCCGGGCGGCAATGCGGCCAACCGTTGTCTCATAGTGGGCGCGATGGCTGTCGGGCGCGACGAACTCGGCTTCATCGATGATCCGGTAGATGAGCATGTTGTCGGCAACGAAGGCGAGGAAGGCCGCCAGCGCCGCCTCCTCGCGCGCAAGCGCGCCATCGGCCTGCTGGACGCGCGGGCCCACGGCTTCCTTCACGCGCTCCGACATGTCGGCAACAAGCGCGCGGAAGATGGCCTCCTTGGATTCGAACCAGGTGTAGAAGGATCCCAGCGCCACGCCTGCCCTTCGGGTGATGTCGGTGATGCCGGTGGCGTGGAAGCCCTTCTCTCCGAACTCGGCAGCCGCCGCGTCGAGCAGCGCGCGGCGGGTGCGGGCGCCGCGCGCGGTGCGTGGCGCCTTTGCAACATCGCTCGCGGAAATGTTCGAGGTCCGGGTGTGCGGGTCGGTCATGCCATTCCCCAAGTTGAAAGCCGATTCAAGTTTCAGTAGGCTCGATCGCAAACGAATCAAGCCCGGCGCATGCATGGCCGCGGCATCCTTGGGAGACCACCGCATGACTTCTGCCCGCGCCGCCATTTCCCTTGTCGCGCTTGCAGCCGGCCTCGCCGCACCAGCCCACGCGCAGGAGCAACCGGCCCAGACGGTTGCGACCGACGCTGCCGAGAGCGACATCATCGTGACCGCGCGGCGCCGCGAGGAAAGCCTGATCGACGTGCCCATCTCGCTCACCGTCGTCAGCGGCACAACGCTCGAGAACCAGGGCGCGCCCGACATCACGTCCCTCCAGCGCCAGACTCCCAACCTCACGCTTGAAGTCGCCCGCGGCTCCAATTCCACCCTCATCGCCTTCATCCGGGGCGTCGGCCAGCAGGATCCGCTCTGGGGCTTCGAGCCCGGCGTCGGCCTCTATGTGGACGATGTCTACATCGCCCGGCCCCAGGGCGCCGTGCTGGACATCTTCGACGTGAACCGCGTCGAGGTGCTGCGCGGTCCGCAGGGAACGCTCTACGGGCGCAACACCATCGGCGGTGCGATCAAATATGTGACCAACCGCCTCGGCAACGATCTCGATTTCTCGATCCGCGGCGCCTTCGGGAATTATGGCCAGGCCGACCTCGTCGCCAGGGCTGCGGTTCCCGTGACCGACACGCTTGCCGTGGGCGGTGCTGTCGGCTGGTACAACCGCAACGGCTACGGCACCAACCTCACCACCGGCGCCGAACATTATGACAAGGATGTGCTGGCCTTCCGGGGGGCTGCCGAATGGACCCCCTCGGACCGCTTCTTCGTGCGCCTTGCCGGCGACCGGATGGTCGACAATTCCAACCCACGGCACGGTCACCGCGAAGTCGGCTTCCTCGGCCTCCCCGATTTCGCGCCGCTCCCCTCGAAGTACGACACGCGCGCCGGCATCGGCGACGACAACAAGGTGACGACCTGGGGCGTCTCGGCCCTCGCCGAATTCTACCTGAACGACACGGTCACGCTGAAGTCCATCAGCGCCTATCGCGCCGGCCGCACCGACACGCTGATCGACTTCGACAACACGCCAGGACCCGTCCTCGACATTCCGGCCTTCTACGAGGACTGGCAGTTCACCCAGGAGCTGCAGCTCCTCTGGGAAGCAGACCGGCTCCAGGGCGTGTTCGGCTTCTTCTACCTCGAAGGCAACGCGGCCGGCGCCTTCGATACCGTGCTCGGCGGCGCCAACCTCACCATCCTGACCTCGGGCGATGTCGACACGCGCTCGATCGCCTTCTTCGGCGACGTCTCCTATGATCTGACCGACCGTCTCAAGCTCGCCGGCGGCCTGCGCTGGACGCAGGACAGGAAGACTGGAACCGTCTTCCGCCAGAACTTCACCGGGATCCGCTCGCCCCTGTTCGGCAACCCTGCCGCGATCCCGGGGCTGGTGCGCACCGACTACACCAATTCGCGAACCGACGACAAGCTGACGCCACGCGTCAGCATCACCTACGCGCTCGATACCAACATCAACGTCTATGCTTCCTGGGGGCAGGGCTTCAAGTCGGGCGGCTTCGACATGCGCGGCGACGCCGTCTTCACGCCAACCACCGTCGACGGCTATGCGCCCGAGACGATCGCAACGGTGGAAGGCGGCCTCAAGGGGAATTTCCTCGACAACCGCCTCTATCTCGGCCTTGCCGGCTATCGCTCCAACTACAAGGACCAGCAGGTCACCATCCAGGTTCCCAACCAGCTGGGCGGGATTGCGAGCTTCGTCGACAATGCCGGCCAGGCGATCATCTGGGGCATCGAGCTCGAGGCAGCCGCCCGGCTTCCCGGCGGCTTTTCCGCCAATCTCGGCATCGGCTACACCCATGCCGACTATCGCGAGTTCCTGACCTTCATCTTCGGCGGCACCGAGCCGGTCGACGTGTCGGACCAGCGCTTCTTCCAGAACACGCCGGCCTGGACGATCAACACCGCCATCACCTGGGAGACGGAGCTCGCAGGCGGCACCTTCTCGATCACCCCGGCGCTTGCCTTCCGCGATGCCTACCAGCTCTTCGAAATCCCCACGCCGCTCCTCGACGAGGATGGCTATATCCTCGTTGACGCCTCGCTGAACTGGGTCTCGGCCAACGAGCGGATCAAGGTCGGCCTGCACGGCCGCAACCTCAACAATGCGCGGTACCGGGTGGGTGGCTACAATTTCCCCGGCGCGCTCTTCGGGGACTCGATCATCGGCTATTACGGGCCGCCGCGCACCGTCACCG
This sequence comes from Sphingomonadaceae bacterium, assembly GCA_046719675.1. Classification (GTDB taxonomy): domain Bacteria; phylum Pseudomonadota; class Alphaproteobacteria; order Sphingomonadales; family Sphingomonadaceae; genus Thermaurantiacus. The sequence continues at coordinate 5,573 of JBDNCK010000084.1, forward strand.
GCACGGTGGAGTTCCGCTACTAGCGTCCGAGGTCAGGGGCGGGCCACGCCCGCCCGCCCCCTTGGCTGCATCTGTGCGCGCTGCTCCCGGCTCAGCTTCACATAGGCCTTCCGGTCGGCCGCCGAAAGCTGGGCATAGGCCGCCAGCATCCGCTCGCGGCGCTCGTTCAGCTCCGCCATGATGAGGTCATCCTCCGCCTTCATCGCCTCGGCGAGCGCGCGCCTGTCGAGCGGATCGCCTTCCAGAACCCTGAGCACCCGCTCCTGCGCTTCCCGCGCGGCCGGGCGCAGCGGGTCGGACCGCGTCTCCAGGAGCGCCGCGGTCATGATGCGCCGGCCTTCGGCCGACATGCCGGCAAAGGCATCGGCCGCCGGCCTGCCCATGCGCGCCCCCTGCGCTGTCGCCGGCGCTGCCACCAGCCCAAGCGCCAGCGCGCCCGCCAGCCATAGAGACTTTGCCATTCCTGCTCCTCCTTCACGTCTGCCAGCCGAACATCCCCGGCAAGGAAGGGCATGCCCACCCCCGCCGCTCGGATCGCCCGCGCGCATCCGGGAAGGCTGCCGCCAGCAGCAGGGCTGCGCTCTGGCGCCAGGAACAGCAGGTGAAGCGGCGCGGCTTGCGATCATGCCGAAAGCCCCATGCGCCATCGCCGGGTACCGCGCCAGCCTTTCCTGCGCGGGCCCGCGCGGATGCGGGCCCTTCCGCCTCTTTCCCCGCGCCGCCGCCTCGCGTGGACCGGCGCCGGCCGCGGGCCCTACCAGATCGCGGCCGATGGCGCAGGCGGCATCGCCGGAGGCGGGCCCGGGGGCGGCGCACTGGGCGGCGGCGGCATGTCGGCCATCCGGCGGCGGACCTCCTCGGCCCACTGCCGCCATTGCGCCGCACGGTCCTCGGCCATGCGCCGGCCCTTGCCGGCATCTTCGGCAAAGGCCTTGCGATCGGCCGGCGACAGCTTCTGCACCGCCTCGAGGAGGGCCGCCTGCCGGCGCGCCTGCAGCTGGCTGACAAGCCTGCGCTCGTCCTCCATCGCCCGGCGAAGCGCCGGCACATCGAGCCGTTCGGCGGCAATCAGCGCATTCACGCGGTCGCGCGCCGCCCGCACGGCAGCGCGATCCTCGGGCGTTGTGGTGCGCATCGCCTCGCTCAGCACGGCCCGGCCTTCCTCGGAGACATTGCCGAACATCCGCGGCGTTCCGCGCGGACCCTTGCGCTCCCTGGCATAGGCGTGACGCTCGCCGGACTTGGCGGCGGGCGGCGCGGCCGGCGGCGCTGGTGGGGCTGGCTGGGCAAGGGCGGGAGCAGCCAGGCAGGCGGCAACCGCGACCAGGGAAAGAACACGCATCAGTACCACTCCTCATCCGGGGTCGGGGTGAAAAGGAGCGCGAAGCTTGCCTCCGGCATGTCGGGCGCAGCGCCTGTCGCACCGGTCCCGACATCGGGCCCGGGGGGCGCCATCAGCAGCGCGAGCGCCGCCGAGGCTGCCACGGCCCCGCCTGCCATCATTGGCCACCAGCGGCGCCGCCGCGTGGCAGCAGGCACCGGAAGTGCCAAGGCAAGTTCGTCTCCATGCGCCACAATACGCGCGATCGCGGCAGCCTCCCTCGCAGGGTCGAGAACCGGCGCCTTCGCCCAATGGGCAAGAGCCGCCGAAATCTCCATATCGTCCATCTGCGCCG
>JBDNCK010000085.1:0-7248 GCA_046719675.1 Sphingomonadaceae bacterium
TTTCCGCTTCGGCCCGCGCAAGATAGACGGCATAACGCGCATCCGTTGCGACGGCGGCCTGCACCTCGGCAGGGAAGCCTGCAATCTCCGGGGCGATCCGCGCAAGGTGGTCCATCTCCACGCCCGGAAAACGCAGCCAGTCCTTGAGCGCCAGCCGCTGCCCCTGATCGGCCACCTCGGCGCCGGCAGCGCGAAGCTGCGGCGTGGTCGCCGTGCGCGCAAGGATGGCCGCCAGCCGCTGCAGCGACTCCTGCCGCGCCGCAAAGGCCTGCGCCCGTTCCTTCCCCACACAGCCCAGTTCCAGGCCAAGCGGCGTCAGGCGCGCGTCGGCATTGTCGGCGCGCAGCCGGATCCGGAACTCCGCGCGCGAGGTGAACATGCGGTAGGGCTCGGAAACGCCGTGGGTCACGAGATCGTCCACCATCACCCCGATGTAGGACGACGCCCGGTCGAGAATCACCGGCGCAGCACCGGCGGCAGTCCGCGCCGCGTTCAGCCCGGCGAGCAGCCCTTGCGCGGCGGCTTCCTCGTAACCGGTGGTGCCATTGATCTGGCCAGCCAGGAAAAGTCCGGGCAATGCCATCAGTTCCAGCGCCCGGTTGAGCGCGCGCGGATCGACATGGTCATATTCAACGGCATAGCCGGGCCGCACGATTTCCGCCCGTTCCAGACCGGGAATGGAGCGGACGAGGGCTTCCTGCACATCTTCCGGAAGGCTGGTCGAGATGCCGTTGGGATAGACGAGCGGATCGTCCAGCCCTTCGGGTTCCAGGAACAGCTGGTGCCCCTCCCGATCGCCGAAGCGCATCACCTTGTCCTCGATCGACGGGCAATAGCGCGGTCCCACGCCTTCGATCCGCCCGGAATAGAGCGGCGAACGGGAAATCGCACCCCGAATGATGGCATGGGTTGCAGCCGTGGTGCGGGTGATCGCGCAATCGATCTGCGGCGGAACCAGCCCCTTGGTCAGGGCCGAGAAGAAGACCGGTTGCGGATCGCCCGGCTGCACGGCAAGCCCGGCCCAGTCGATCGTGCGGCCGTCGAGGCGCGGCGGGGTGCCGGTCTTGAGGCGGGCGATGGGAAGCCCCAGCGCCCGCAACCGGCGCGCGAGCGCAGCAGCCCCGCCCTCGCCCGCGCGGCCGCCGGGGATCATCTTCTCGCCGACATGCATCACGCCGCCGAGGAAGGTTCCAGTCGTCAGCACCACGGCGCCCGCACGCAAGGGGCCGCACGACGTCTCGACGCCGGCGCAGCGGCCCTGGGCGACGGCAAGATCGAGGACTTCCGCCGCGATCAGGGTGACGAGCGGCTCGGCGGCGAGCAGGGTGCGGATGGCCGCGGCATAACGGCGGCGGTCGGCCTGGGCGCGGGGGCCCTGGACGGCGGGGCCGCGCGAGCGGTTGAGCAGGCGAAACTGGATTCCGGCAGCGTCGGCCGCGCGGCCCATACGGCCGTCGAGCGCGTCAATCTCGCGCACGAGATGGCCCTTGCCGAGACCACCGATCGCCGGGTTGCAGCTCATCTGGCCGAGGTTGTCGGCCGCAAGGGTGACGAGCGCCACGCGCGCGCCGAGGCGGGCGGCCGCAGCGGCGGCCTCGGTGCCGGCATGGCCGCCACCGATCACGATCACGTCAAAGCTGGTTGCGGCCGGACTCGTCATGGGGTGCATCTAGGGCATTGTTCCACGTGGAACAACGGTGACACGACGACTGCCAATAGTTTCCTACTTGCCGATGCAGAAGCGCGCGAAGATGGCGCCGAGCACCTCCTCCGGATCGACGGCGCCGGTCAGCCGGCCGAGCGCGCGGGCGGCAAGGCGCAGGCTTTCGGCGCGAAGTAGCGAATCGGACTGTTCCTGCGCTTCCTCGAGGAAGGCAAGCGTCTCGCGCAGGAGATGCTGCTGGCGGGCCGTGGTGACCAGCGGCGCCTCGCCCTGCGGCACCTGCGTGCGTGCCCAGGCGACGAGATGGGCGCGCAGCTCCTCGAGGCCGGCGCCTGTCTTGGCGGAGACGAAGAGCGTGCCATTGCGAAAGCCGGGCGCTTCGCCCGTCTCATCGATGCGGTTGACCACCCGCAGCCCCTCTCCCGATCCCAGGTTGAGGACGAGATCGGCCGCTGCAGCGCGGGCCCGGGCGCGGCGGATGCCTTCCTGCTCGACCGGATCCGTGCTGTCGCGCAGGCCGGCCGTGTCGAGGAGGGTTGCCGGGACCCCGCCAAGGTCAAGATGGACTTCGAGGACGTCGCGCGTGGTGCCTGGAACGTCGGTCACGATTGCCACCTCTCGCGAAGCCAGTGCGTTGACGAGGCTTGATTTTCCGGCGTTCACGGGGCCGGTGACGGCAATGGTGAGGCCCTGCCGGACCCGCTCGGCAAGCGGGGCGGCGGCAAGCGCTCCACGGATGGCGGCTGCCAGATGGGCAATGGCAGGCGCAGTCGCGGAAATGGACACGTCGCTCTCGTCGGCGAAATCGAGGTCGGCCTCGGTTTCGGCGCGCAGCGCCAGGATCGCCTCGCGCCAGAGATCGGCCTGGCGGCGCAGGCGCCCACCGGCGTTGGCAAGCGCCTGTTCGCGCTGGGCTGCGGTTTCGGCGGCTAGGAGATCGGCAAGCGCTTCGGCCTGGGTGAGGTCGATGCGGCCGTTCGCGAAGGCGCGGCGGGTGAATTCGCCCGGCTCCGCAGGGCGGCCGCCCAGCGCGAGCAACGCCTGCTGCACCGCAGCAACGACGGCCGGGCTGCCGTGGCAGTGGATTTCGGCCATGTCCTCGCCGGTGAAGCTGTGGGGGCCGGGGAAGAGAAGAACAAGGGCGTTATCAATCGGTTCGGCCGATTCCGGATGCCGGATGCTGCGCAGCATGGCCGTGCGGGGGGGAGGCAGGGGGCGATCGGGTGCGAGGCGCTGGACGGCTTCCAGCGACCCTGCGCCGGACAGGCGCACAACCGCCACGCCGGACGGAGGCAGGCCGGAGGAGAGGGCGAAGATCATGGCCGGAGGCGCACGGCGCCAGTGCGCCGCACTGGCCGCCGAGACGCCGGAGGCCCGGCCGGCCTGCCGCGAAGCGGACAGGACCGACGACGCGGGCTTTGCCCGCGCTGTCTTCCTCCAGCTTGCGTCAAGCGGACTCGGCGGCTCTGCCGCCGGCCGCGTGGGCCGTGCGGCCGGTGGTGGCGGGTGGGGCGACGCGCATGCCTGATTTCTAGGGACGATGGATGTGCCGGACAATGGCACGGGCTTGCGGGGTGTCGCGCAGGCGCTAGCGTGGCGGGATGGCGGCGGAGAAGACCCAGGAAGAGAAAGACCGGGACATTCAGGCGGCGCTGGACGCCTATCAGGGTCGGGACCGGCGAGCGCCTTATGCGGAACAGTTCAGGTTGTGGGAGGCGCTGTGGGAGGCGTGCGACTTCAGCTGGAAGGGACTGGCCGACTGTGGCACCGACCGGGGGGGTGACGCGAATTTGGCCCAGCGATTGAAGCAATGGGATTGGCGACCGCGTTCGACCAGCGTGCAGGACTATTGGCGGCTGGGCCCGGCCGAATCGTCGGAGGGCGCGCTCGGATACCCGTTGCTGTCGGACGGCCAGCTTCTGGAGATGGGGCTGCTTGTCACGGTGAATGGGCGGCTCTGGCATGTCGCGCATCGGCCCGAGACGGAAGTCACCCACATGGACCACCCGCTTGCGCACGCAATCGCCTGGCGACTGAACATTCTGCAAAGAATGGGTGCGAAAAACATGCTGGTGCAGAAGAACATGCTCTTGCAAATGCAGGGCTTCGGGCGCGAGGCATCCACTATGGCTGGTGGGGACGCTGGGGCTCCGACGACAGCTGCGAGATCCCGCTCCGGGCGGAGCTGGCCGAACTCGAAGGCATCGACGCGGTTCAGCTGTTGTTTCCGGTCGGCACGGATTTCTCGTACGCCGCCTTCAGAGAGCGGGTCGGTTTCGAGTCGGCCAGGATTGGCAAGGGGACGAGCTTTCGCCACGCAGCCTTCGCGGCGGGGTTCCGCTTGAGCGCCGAACTCGGAGACGACGTCAGCTTTGAAGCAGCCAGCTTCGGCGCGGGCGCTTGCATTGGCGGCGGGAGTGTCGGGGCTCAGGCCAACTTCGACCACGCCACATTCGGGGAAGGCGCCCGCTTGCAAGGTACATTCGGAAACAAGGCATCCTTTCGCGAAGCCAGCTTCGGGGACCGCGCCTCCCTGCGCGGCGCGACCTTTGCAGGCGTTTCGTTCGCGGATGCGCTGTTCGCCGGGCGGCTGGATGCGGATGCGGCAAGGTTTTTGGGTGCGACCAGTTTCCGTGCGGCGGAAATCAAGGGCCATGCAGGGTTTGCCGGCTGCACCTGGCCAGCGCGCCCGGACGATGGCGCGGGCGCCTTCCAGGGGTGCCGGTTCCGCGATGTAGCGGATTTCCAGGCCGAGGGGCTGAAGGCGTTCGCGCTGTTCGACGGGGCGGAGTTCAAGGGGCGGTTGCTGCTGGCGGACCCCGGTCGCGAGGCCGAGGATCGGCTGTTCAGGGAAGCCCTGCACGCGACCCAGCAAGCCGACCCGGCTGACGCGCAGCTCGGCGCGCTCATGGGGGGCCTGCGGACGCTGAAGCAGGCGATGGCGGCGCAAGGGGACCGGGACCGGGAGCAAAGGTTCTTCCGCCATGAAGTGCAGGCGCGGGCCAGGAAGTCGGACGAGGGGTGGGTCGCACGGTTCGCGGCCAAGGTGTATGGGCTGACGAGCGATTATGGCGCCTCGATCGGGCGGCCGCTCCTGTGGCTGGTCGGGCTGGTGGGGCTGTTCGCCGGCATCTACGGCGCCTTCGGGATTGCCACGGGCATTCTCGCCTGGGGCCCTTCCCTGGCGGGCGTGTGGCAGGCGCTGGAACTCTCGGCTGCGGGCAGCTTCCGGCCGTTCTTCCTGTACGACACGCCAAGGCCGGAGAATGCGAGCTTCTGGGCAGAGCTGCTGCGCCGGCATGACGGCATTTCGCTGGCGATTCGCCTTTTCGGGACAGTGCAATCGATTGCGAGCATCCTGCTGCTGTTCCTGGCAGGCGTGGCGCTCCGGCGGAAGTTCCAGATCGGGTGAGGCGCACGGGGACGGGCGCCATGCCGCCAGCCGGCATGGAAGGCGGGTGCCGCCTGGGTGTGTTCCTCGGGTTCCGGCGGAGGCGTTCGCAGTGGGAACTCGACGGGCCACCGACACAGCTCGCCAGCTGATCCAGGGCCGTTGCGTCTTCCGGGCAGGACCCGGAGGAGGCGCCGGATCGGGGCTGGCTTCCGGCCCCGGGGAATCGGGCTTCGCCGGGCGATCCGGACGGGCTGAATTGTCCGCGCAACGCCTGCGCCCGACCCAAAGGCTGACAAGCGCCGGCAAAGACGCTATTCCTTAACAGCCGACTCCGTCAGGGACATGAGCGCTTGTGACACGATTGAGAAATGACTCGGATCTCGCCGCTCGGGTTGCGCGGCTGACGGCCGGTCAACGGGCGTGTCTCGACCTTGTGGACGATCACGCCACGTCCAAGGAAATCGCGCTCAGGCTGGGGATTTCCCGCCATACCGTCGACGCGCGGCTGCGCCAGGCGATGCAGACGCTGGGTGTGGCCAGCCGGCGCGAGGCGGCTATCATCTGGCGGGCCGCGCAGGCGGCCGGGGAGGCGGCCGGGGAGGCGGAACAGGGTTATCAGCCGTTCGCATATCAACCGTCGCGGATTGTGGAGAGGCCCGACGAAGGGAAGGAAGGCACCGCAGACGCGGAGGCCGAGTGTGACGGAAACGAGGATGGGATCAGCGAGGACAGGGCCTATGGGGCCCTTGGCGCGCTGCCCCGGCCCGTCCGCCAGGTTGCCGATGCTGCGGTCTGGACGTGGGAGTCGGCGCCTCGGCCGACACCCGGTCTTCGGCTGTGGGGGGGCGCCAATGACCTGACTGCCCCGCAGCGCCTGGTCGGCATCCTGATCGTCACGATCCTTGCGATGCTGGCCTTCGGGCTCCTGCTTTCGGGAATAGCGGCGCTCACCCAGCTCCGGACCTGAAGCAGCCCGCTTCACCTTCAACCGTCAGTCAAGCGAAGGCCCGACCGGGTCTTTGCGGAGGAGAGAAACATGCCCCGTCATCGTCGCGAACTTGCCGCCCGCATTGCGGAAAACCTGTTCGACGTGGAGAACGCCGTCGACACCGCCATCACCAAGGCCTCTGGCCTTCTGGGCACCCTGCCGGTCGCCCGGATCGATGCGCGCGTTGCCGCGACCACCGGCCAGCCTGCCTTCGACCGCGTGGTCGCCGCGATCGCTGCACTCAACGACGCGCGCCGCGAGATGTGCGAGGCACACCGCGCGCTGTTCGAAGTGCAGCAGCAGTTCGGCCTGGGCGAAGTGGCGTTCGGCGGCCTCATCGACAAGCCCGAATATCCCCCGAAGGCGCAGCTGCGCGAGTCGCGGCTGAAGGTCGTGGGCGACCAGGTCGCCTGACGATCCATGAGAGATGGCCGGCGGCGGAGGGGCCGCCGGCTAAATGAGACTGGAGACGCACGCATGCCAGGGGCCGGAGCGACGAGGACATGACGAAAGTCCTGTTTCTTGTCGTTCTTGCCGTGGCCGTGGGTGTTGCCCTGATACGCGGCGGTCGCGAGGAACGGGTTGCGGCTGGCGCCATCCTGGCAGCGACGGGCGCGACGCCGGTCATGCAGTCGCACGCCTTCGCGGGGCCGGAAACGGGAATCCTGATCGTGGATCTGGTGCTGCTCGGCGTGCTGGGCTGGCTGGCACTGGGGTCCCGCTGCTTCTGGCCAATCTGGGCGGCCGGCTTCCAGATGGGATCCCTGGGAGTGCACCTGGCTGCCGCCCGGCTGCCGGAGATCCTTCCGGCCGTTTACGCCGAGACGCTGGTCATCTGGTCCTATCCGGTGCTGGCGGCGCTGCTCCTTGGCACCCTGGTCGAGGCGCAGGTCCGGAACGCCCGATGAGGCTGCCCGCCTTCCCTCGGCGCGCGGGGCGTTCCTCTGACATACCAAGGGGTCTTTGATGACAGCCACGACAGGAAGGGTGGGCCTTTCGGAAGGGCTTGCCGAAGTTCCCGGAGCAGCTGGCGCCGCGCGCGACCGCTGGCTCCTGATGCGGCTGCTGGCGGCAGGGCAGAGCCTGCCAAAGCTCGCTGACCGGCTGATCGCCGAGCGGGGGTCGCTGGGCTCGGTGCTGGCACTGAGCGAGGAGCGGCTGCGGCAGCTGGGGGCGGACGCCAACGGGATTGCCATCCTGTCG
>JBDNCK010000086.1:0-7213 GCA_046719675.1 Sphingomonadaceae bacterium
GCGCTCAGATGGCTCGAACGAGGCGGTGTAGAAGTCGCGCCAGATGGGAACGGCGGTGTTGCCGCCCTGGACCCAGCCGCCGAGATTCCTTGGCTGGTCGTAGCCGATGTAGAGGCCGGCGACGATGTCGGGCGTACCGCCAACAAACCAGGCGTCCTTGGGGCCCGTTGTCGTGCCCGTCTTTCCCATGAGGGGAACCCCGAGATTGTTGAGGCGGGTGGCAGTGCCGCGCTCGACCACGCCTTCGAGCATGTGGACGACCTGGTAGGCGGTGCGGGCATCGATCACCTGGCGGCGCGTGTCCACCGGGCGGGGCATCGCCTGACCGGTATAGGCGCTGGCATTGCACTGGTCGCAGCGGCGGGAGTCGGCCTGGTAGATGATCCGGCCATCGCGATCCTGGACGAGGTCGAACAGGACGGGTTCGATCTCCTTGCCGCCATTGGTGAGGATGGCATAGGCGTTGACGAGCTTCATCGGGGTCGTCTCGCCGGCGCCCAGTGCGATGGCGAGGACGGGCTGATAGTCCCCGAGGCCGAGGTCCTTCGCGAGCTTGACCACCTTGTCCATGCCGGTCTGGGAGGCGATGCGGACCGTCATCAGGTTGCGGGACTGTTCAAGGCCCCAGCGCATCGTCTGGATGCCGGCGGAGCCACCGCCGAAGTTGCGGAAGCATTTCCGGCCGAGGCGTGCGGACTGGTAAACGCAGAGCGTGCCATCGGAGACGAGCGAGGCAGGAGTCATGCCATTGTCGAGCGCGGCGGCATAGACGAAGGGCTTGAAGCTGGAACCAGGCTGGCGCATCGCCTGCGTGGCGCGGTTGAAGCTGGAGCCGCGGTGATCGAAGCCGCCGACCATGGCCAGCACGCGGCCGGTGTGGGCCTCCTGGACGACGAGGGCGCCGGAAATCTCCGGGATCTGCCGGAGGCCGTAGCTGCCTGCACCGGTGCGGGCGACGGGAATCACGTCTCCGGGCTTCAGGATCTGGTGGGCGGGCGTGCCGCTGCGGGCCATGACGGCATCGCCATTGTAGAGGGTGCCGGTGCTGCCGTCGGCAAATCCGAGACGCATGCGGCCGGCTTCCTTCGCAAGCACCACGGCGGCGCGCCATTCGGGATAGCCGACCGGCAGGTTCACTGCGCGCAGGCGACGTTCCCAGCCATCCCCGAGTTCGATCTCCGCTGGCGGGCCCCGCCAGCCACGGCCGCGGTCATAGCGGACAAGCCCGTCGCGCAGGGCCTTTTCGGCCGCCTTCTGGATGTCGGGATCGATGGTGGTGCGCACCCACAGGCCGCCACCATAGACGCTGTTCGGGCCATCCTCGGCCGTTTCGCCGAACCGGGCAATGAGCTGGCGGCGCACTTCCTCCATGAAGAAGCCGCCATAAGGAGCGACGTTGGCCGGTGCCCGCGCTTCCTCGGCCGTGGTGATCGGCAGGGCGCGAAGCGAGGCAAGCTGTTGGCCCGGCAGGGTGCCCGCGCGTACCATTTCGCCCAGCACCCAGTTGCGGCGTTCGAGCACGCGATCATAGTTGCGGCGCGGGTCGAAGGCGGAGGGCGCCTTGGGAAGCGAGGCAAGGAAGGCGGATTCGACCAGATCGAGCTCCGAGGCGGACTTGCCGAAATAGGCCTGGGCGGCAGCCTCGACTCCATAGGCGTTCCGGCCGAGGAAGATCTCGTTCAGATAGAGTTCGAGGATCTGCTCCTTGCTGAGCACCTGCTCGATGCGGCGGGCAAGGACGGCCTCGCGAAGCTTGCGCGTGTAGGTGACTTCGTTCGAGAGCAGCAGGTTCTTGGCGACCTGCTGGGTGATGGTGGACGCGCCGACCGGTCGGCCGCCGTCGCCGAGCGCACTTTCGAGGTTGGTGAAGGCCGCGCGGATGATTCCAAGATAGTCCAGGCCCTGATGCTCGAAGAAGGTCTTGTCTTCGGCAGCGAGGAAAGCGTTGATGAGGGGGCGCGGGATCTCCTCATAGGGGAGATAGACCCGCCGCTCGCGCGCGAAGCTGAAGAGCGGCTCGCCCGAGGCAGCGCGCACCTGTGTCGGAAGCGGAGGCCGGTAGGCGGCGAGACGCTCGGCATCGGGCAGATCGCGCAGGGCCGTGGACCACAACAGGGCAACGGCCAGCGCACCGGCAGCGAGCAGTCCAGCCAGGATCCAGGCGGCAGCCATGAGCCAGCGCGGCAGGCGGCGCGGCGCGCGGGCAGCGGCGGGCGTATCCTGTCCGGGATCGGGCGTGCGCGCGTCCATCTCCTGCTGCCTCTAGCCGAGGTCGGCGATTCCCGCAAAGCCGGGGTGTCTTCCCAAGCGGGACTTTCGGGGGGGCAAGGGAGAATGGCTCGCAGCGCGCGAGGCGGGGCGCCATGGCATCCTGCATGGAGCCAGGAAGCAAGGGACGCGTGCTGCTTGTGGGAGCGGGGCCGGGAGACCCGGATCTGCTGACCGTGCGCGCCGTGCGGGCACTGGGTGCGGCCGATGTCGTTGTGCATGATGGCCTCGTCGACCCGCGGGTCCTCGATTTCGCGCCAGCCTTGGCGCGGCGGATTTCGGTTGCCAAGCAGCGGGACCGCCACACGCTGCCACAGGAAGCGATCAACGCCTTGCTGGTGGCGGAAGCGCGGGCGGGCAACGTCGTCGTGCGGCTGAAGGGGGGCGATCCGTTCATCTTCGGGCGTGGCGGCGAGGAAGTGGCGGCCTGCGAGGCGGCCGGCGTTCCGGTGGAGGTGGTGCCGGGCGTGTCGGCGGCGCTGGGATGCGCGGCGGAAGCGTCATTGCCCTTGACCCACCGGGAACTCGCCTCGGCAGTGAGCTTCGTTGCCGGGACCTGCCAGGGTCTGCGCGAGCAGGACTGGCGCGGGCTGGCCGGGCCGGGGCGGACGCTCGTGGTCTATATGGGCGTGGCGACGGCGGCGGCCATTGCGGAGAAGCTGATGGCGGATGGCGTTTCGCCTGACATGCCGGTCGCCATCCTCGAGCGCGGGACATGGGCTGGTGCGCGGGCGATGCGCACCCTTCTGGCCGACCTTGGCGATGCCGTGGTGCGGGAAGGCATAAGGAGCCCGGCCCTCCTGGTGGTTGGGCGCGTGGCGGGCCTTGCGCGGGCGGAGGATCTGCTTGGCCTGCGGGCACTGGAGGCCGTTTCGTGAAGCTGTTGACGGGCAATGTGACGACGACTGGCGATGTCGTGTGGTGGACTGGCGACGGCTGGAGCCGACGGATCGAGGAGGCGACAGGGCTGGATGCCGAGACGGGTGCCGCACTCCTTGCTGCGGAACAGGCGAGGGAGCGCATCAATGATCTGGCGCTCATCGATGCGGAGCCCGGGCCGGACGGGCATCCGCGGCCAGTGCATATCCGGGAGCGGATTCGCGCGTTCGGGCCGACCGTGCGGGCCGATCTCGCGCTTGCGGGCAGGGACTGGCGCTGATGTACCGCTATGATTCGATTGACCAGGCGATTGTGGATGCGCGCGTGGAGGAGTTCCGCGACCAGGTGGCGCGGCGGCTGGCCGGCGAGCTGGACGAGGATCACTTCAAGCCGCTGCGGCTGAAGAACGGGCTCTATCTGCAGCTGCATGCCTATATGCTGCGGGTGGCCATTCCCTATGGCATGCTGTCGTCCCGGCAGCTGCGGATGCTGGCGCACATCGCCCGTCGCTATGACCGGGGCTATGCGCATTTCACCACGCGGCAGAACATCCAGTACAACTGGATCAGGCTGGAGGAGGCGCCGGATCTTCTGGCCGACCTCGCGACTGTCGAGATGCACGCGATCCAGACATCGGGGAACTGCATCCGCAACATTTCGGCCGACCAGTATGCAGGTGCTGCTGCCGACGAAGTTGCCGACCCGCGGCCCTGGGCGGAGCTCTTGCGGCAGTGGTCCAGCTTTCACCCGGAATTCAGCTATCTGCCGCGCAAGTTCAAGATTGCCGTGACGGGCAGCGCGAGCGACCGGGCAGCGATACGGTTCCACGACATCGGGCTGCAGCTGGTGCAGGATGAAGGGGGCGCGCTGGGCTTCCGGGTGTTTGTGGGTGGCGGCATGGGGCGCACGCCCTTTGTGGGCCCGTGCATCCGCGAGTTCCTGCCGGCGGCGGAATTTCTGTCCTACAACGAGGCCATCCTGCGCGTGTACAACCGCTTCGGCCGGCGGGACAATATCTACAAGGCGCGGATCAAGATCCTGGTGCATGACCTTGGGGCGGAGGAATTTGCCCGACAGGTGGAAGCCGAGCATGTGCAAGTGAAAGCGCTTGGCATCGATGCGCCGGAGGCCGAAGTCGCCCGCATCGCGGCCTTCTTTGTCGATCCACCGTTCGAGACGGGCCTTGTGGACTCGGTGGAGACCGACGGGGACGCGGGGTTTGCGCGCTGGGCAGCGCGGCAGGTGGCGCCGCACAAGGTGCCCGGTTACCGGATCGTCAACATCTCGCTGAAGCCGAAGGGTGGCATCCCGGGAGATGCGAGCGCCGAGCAGATGGAGGCGATCGCCGATCTGGCGGAGCGCTACAGCTTCGACGAACTGCGCGTGACACATGCCCAGAACCTGGTGCTGGCACATGTGCGCGCAAGCGACGTGCGGGCCGTTTACGAGGGGCTGGCAGCGGTTGGGCTGGAGGCGGCAAACCTGGATCTTGCTTCGGACGTGATTTCCTGTCCGGGTCTTGATTACTGCACGCTCGCCAATGCGCGCTCCATCCCGGTTGCGATGAAGGTCGCCGATCGGCTGCGGGCGCGCGAGGAGGCGCTTGGCGAGCTGAAGATCAAGGTTTCGGGCTGCATCAATGCGTGCGGCCATCACCATGCTGGCCACATCGGGATCCTTGGAGTCGACCGCAAGGGCGTCGAGAACTACCAGCTGCTGCTGGGGGGATCGGGTGCGGAGGATGCATCCGTTGCGCAGATCCTGGGGCCGGGGTTCACGGAGGACGGCATCGTCGACGCGGTCGAGAAGGTCACCGAATTCTATCTCCGGGAGCGGGAGGCAGGCGAACGGTTTCTCGACACCTTCCGGCGGCTCGGCGTGAAGCCGTTCAAGGAGGCGGTCTATGGTTGAGGTCCTGGCGCTCGATTCCCGTGCCCGGAAGGCGTGCGCGCCAGAATTGATGGTGGAGCCGCAGGAGGATGTGCGGGCGCATGGCGGGCTCGGGAACCTCGGGGTCATCGGGGTGGTGTTTCCGAAGTTTCGCGAGGGGCGTGGCTACTCGTCTGCGCGGATCCTGAGGGAGATGGGCTTTGAGGGCGACGTGCGTGCAGTCGGTGACGTGACGGTGGACCAGCTCGTCTTCCTGAAGCGCGCGGGGTTCAGCTCCGTCGCGCCCGACAGGGCGATTGACCGGCAGGAAGCCGACCGGGCGCTGGCACGCTGGCGCTTCTTCTACCAGCGGGGCGCTGACGGCAGCGTGCCCGCCTTCGTGCTGAGGCAGCATGTCGGGCGTGGCCAGCAGGCGGGCTGACCTCCGCCAGTATCGCGGCAGCGATGCCGGGTGGCTGGCGGCGCATCTGTCGAATGCGTCGGCGGAAGCGGCGATTGCCTCTGTTCTGCAGGATGCTGCCTGGGGCCGGGTGGCGGTTGTTTCCTCCTTCGGGGCGGAATCGGCCGTGCTGCTGGATATTGTGGCCGACGTGAACAGGCATGTGCCGGTGATCTTCGTGAATACCCTTCGGCTGTTTCCCGAGACCCTGTGCTACGCGCAGGATCTGACGGCGCATCTGGGTCTGTCGGATGTGCGCTGGGTGGAGCCGGACCCGGCCGCGCTTGCGCGCGCTGATCCCAGGCTGCTGCGATGGTCCTATGATCCGGACGGGTGTTGCGAGGTCCGGAAGGTGGAACCGCTCGCGCGGGCCTTGCAGGACTTCGACACGTGGATTTCGGGGCGCAAGCGCTTTCAGTCGGGAACGCGGGCTGGCCTTGCGAAGGTCGAGGCCGATGGGGAGCGGCTGAAGGTCAATCCGCTGGCGGACTGGGATGCAGGGATGCTGGCAGGTCGCGCCGCCGAGCGCCGGCTGCCTCCGCACCCGCTGGTAGCAGAGGGCTATCCCTCGATCGGTTGCGTTCCTTGCACGAGCAAGGTGCAGCCGGGCGAGGACCCACGTGCCGGTCGCTGGCGCGGCTGGGACAAGACGGAGTGCGGAATCCACACGGCGCTTCCAGGGAGTGACCCGGTCTTCTGAGCCTGGCCTTGCACGGGTGCGCTGGCTGCCCCTAAGCGGGTCGACAGGAGACTGAACGGCCGCGCCTTGCTGGAGACCCACCGGATCATCGCCATCGAGCTCGACGAGCGGACCGTCATCTGGCGGAACGCGGATGTCGAGCAGGAACGGCGCGTGGCGATCTTCGATCTGCTGGAAGGCAATTGTTTTCGCCCCGAGGGGATTGGGCACGATGGGCCTTACCGGCTGCGGCTTCGTGTGGAGGAGGGGCGGCTGGCGATGGACCTGGCCGATGAGTCGGGGCAGTCTCTGGGCACGATCCAACTGGGCCTTGCGCCTTTCCGTCGGACGGTGCGCGAATATTTTGCGATCTGCGACAGTTACTACAAGGCGATCCGGCAGGCATCTCCGAGCGCCATCGAGACGATCGACATGGCGCGCAGAGCCATTCACAACGAAGCGGCCACGCTTCTGATCGAGCGTCTGGATGGCAAGGCGGAAGTGGATTTTGATACGGCCAGGCGGCTGTTCACGCTGATCTGCGTCCTGCACATCCGGTGAGGGGAACAAGAAGATGGGTGTGATGCCGGACTGGTGGATCAGGCAGAAGGCGCTGGAGGCCGGCATGATCGAGCCGTTCGTCGAGGCGCAACGGCGCGAGGGCTGCATTTCCTATGGCCTCTCCTCCTATGGCTATGATGCGCGTGTGGCAGACGAGTTCAAGATCTTCACCAATGTGGACAATGCCATTGTGGATCCCAAGGCTTTTTCGGCAGCAAGCTTCGTTGATCGGCGGCAGGACGTGTGCGTGATACCGCCCAACAGCTTCGTGCTGGCGCGGACGGTGGAGTATTTTCGCATTCCGCGCGACGTGCTCGTCATCTGTCTGGGGAAAAGTACCTATGCGCGCTGCGGGATCATCGTGAACGTGACCCCGCTGGAGCCTGAATGGGAAGGCCATGTGACGCTCGAATTTTCCAACACGACGCCCTTGCCTGCCAGGATCTACGCCAACGAAGGGGCGTGCCAGTTCCTGTTCCTGAAGGGTGAGGGGCTGT
>JBDNCK010000087.1:0-7071 GCA_046719675.1 Sphingomonadaceae bacterium
GGAGGACCGTGCGCTGCTCGTCCGCCTCTATCATGCCCGGCTGCGGGATCGACTTCCCGGTCATGTCCGCCAGAACCTGGACAAGCGGCTGCCGAGCGCCTGACCGATGCTGATGCAGGCACCCTTTCCAGTTGTCGATCTGCGCTTCGAGGTGCAGCTCGATGGCGCGCTGCAGCTGCCCCCGTTCCCGGGCGGGCTGTTGCGCGGCGCCTTCGGCTCGGCGCTGCGGCGCCTGTCCTGCATGACCGGGTTTCGCACCTGTGTCGGCTGCCCCCTGCGCGCCACCTGCCCCTATCCCCTGCTGTTCGAGCCACCGCCTGCCGATCTTTCCTCCGTGGGCCTCGGGCGCACCCAGGATGGGCTGCCGCCCCCCTTCATCCTGCGCCTGCCCGAAATTGACCCGGGCGCCGATGGCCAGTTCTTCTTCGGCATGCGGCTGGTGGGGGGCGCCATCGATCGCCTCGCCTTCGTGATCGAGGCGTGGCGGCGCGTCTTCGCCCACGGGCTTGGGCGCGAGCGGGTGCGCGGAACCCTTGTGTGCGTGCGGCTTGCCGCTGATGGAACGCCCATCTGGTCCGGCGAGGAGATCGTCTGGCCGGAACCGCAGCTGCCCTCGCTTGCGGCAAAGGGCGCCGAGCTCATGCTCCTGTCGCGCACACCGATGCGCCTTCAGGCGCGCGGCGACCGGCTTCCGCTCGAGAGGCTCACGGCGCGCGCCTTCGTGGCGGCCATCATCCGTCGCGCCCGGCTGCTGGCGCTGCATGCCGATGCACAGGCGCAGGCGGTGGTGCGGTCCTGGCCGGTCGGAGCGTGGCTCGACCAGGCGGATGCCGTGGCCCAGCAGCAGAGCCTCGTCTGGCGCGACTGGTACCGCTTTTCCGCCCGGCAGAAGCAGCGGATGAACCTTGGCGGCTATGTCGGCCGGTGGGCCTGGTCTGCCGTTCCGCCTGAGTTGCAGCGCCTGCTGTCGCTGGGCGAACTGCTGCATGTGGGCAAGGAGGCGAGCTTCGGCCTTGGGGCCTATGCGATCTTCCCCCGCGAGGCTGCCGCCTGACCATGGCTTCGGAATCTCCCGGGACATTCCTCGTCCAGACGGTTGGCGGCAGCCCGGACCCGCTGCGAACGGCGCTTGGCGCAACGCGGCCCGACGAGGCGCTGTTCATCACGTCCGAATCGGGCCTAGAGACCACGAGTTCGACCTCTGAAGTCGAGGCGGAACTCAAGGGCTGCGAGGGCTTTCCCGGGCGCTACCGGATTCTCGAGGTGCCGGCGGATGATCCCGACAAGGCGCTCGCCCGGATCCTTCCGCAGCTGGAATCAGCCCTTGCCCGCTATCCGCAGGTGATTGCCGACTTCACGGGCGGCACCAAGAGCATGTCGGGCGCGCTCGTCCTCGCTGCGTTCCTGCTGGGGCGGGTGCGGCTCCAGCTGATGGCTGGTCAGCGCCGGGACCTCGACAAGGTGGTGGCAGGGACCGAGCGCCCCTATTCGGTGGAAGCAGATGCCATGGCCTTTGGCCGGATCTTGGGCGTGGTGCAGGATCTGGTGCGCACCCATGCCTATGGCGCTGCGCTTGCGGCCCTGCCGGCCTCGCCGCCACCCGGACTGCCGAAGGCCCTTAGGCAGCGGCATGATCTTTGGCGAAGGTGGCTCGCCATCCTCGACCGGTGGGACCGGATGGACCATGCCGGGGCGATGAAGATGGTGCCGGCAAACGGGCCGCTGCGGCAGGCGCTCGAAGCCGCGGGGCTTCTTGCGCGGCTCGAGCGGCTGGCGGGCGCGAAGGGCCGGCCCAGTGCCGATCTGTGCGAGGATCTGTGGTGGAATGCGCAGCGCCGCGCGGCCCAGGGTGCTTATGACGATGCCGTGGCGCGGCTCTACCGGCTTTACGAGGCCAGCGTTCAGCTGCAGCTCTGGCGCCGGCACGACATTCTGACCGGAAAGGTGCCCATCGCTCGCCTTCCGGAAGGGTTTCTGGCCGGGCGGGCAGAGACGCCGGCTGACGGCTGCGTCAGCCTGGCCCTTTCCGAGAGCCTCCGTCTGCTGCGGGCGCTGTCCCCGGATTGCGAGCTGCCGTTCGAGGAGGATGGCCGGCCGCCGGCCTGGCAGGGCCAGCGCAACCGGTCGATCCTGGCGCATGGCTTCGGGCCGCTGGGGGAGAAGGAGTGGGCGGCGGCCGAGCGCTGGTTTGCAGCGCGGCTGGGGCAGCTGTGGCGGGATCTTTACCCCGGCTCCGAGGCGGTGCAGCTGCCGGACGCGCTTCCCGAGACCTGATGGCGGCCGTGGCCAGTCCGCGCCCTGGTGGACGGGATACGGATGCGCCGGCCGGGCGCGCCTTGCTCCCTCGGGCACAAGCGCAAGGGCCCGCCATCCCTGCCTTCCCCGAGCATCAGCCGGTGGTTCTGGTCACCATTGTGCGCAGTCGTCCTGCAGGGGACTTCACCCGCCCGGGGTGCTGCACTAGGCTCCAGCCCGGTTGTTCTCCCGGGGGTCCGAGATGCGAGGTCAGCGCAATTTCACGTCAGGATGCAGCCGGCCGGCCGGCACGACGCGGCGCGGCCTGCTCGCCGGGCTTGGCCTTGCCGCCGTCGGGTTCAGCCTTGCCGGGTGCGGGCGCAGCGACAGCCGCCGCCTCAACTTCCACAATTGGGACACCTATATCGGAAAGACGACGCTTGCCGACTTCGAGCAGGCGACCGGCGCGCGCGTGAACGCCTCCTATTTCGCCAATGGCGACGAGCTGTTCGCGAAGCTTCGCACCGGCAACTCCGGCTATGACGTGGTGGTGCCAGCCAACGACATGGTGACCCGTATGGTGGTAGCGGGCCTGCTCGAGCCGCTCGACATGGCTGCCATCCCCAATTTCCGGAACATCCTGCCCGCCTTCCAGCGCGCCGACTATGACGGCGAGGTGCGCCACAGCGTTCCCTATGTCTGGGGCGTGCTCGGAATCGGCTATCGCAGGTCGAAGGTGGAGGGCGTGCCCGACAGCTGGAAGTGGCTGTATGACAGCGAGCGCTACGCCGGCCGCATCGCGCTCATCTCGGAAGCCGGCGACCTGGTGCGGATCGGGGCCAAGTATCTCGGCAAGTCGCTCGTCGGAGTCGACGCGGCGACAGCGCGCGACGTGGGGGCGATGCTCACCCGCCAGAAACCCCGCATCAAGCGCTTCCACGACGACGACGGGCAGGACCTGCTGGCAGCCGGTGACGTGGATCTTGTCCTCGAATACAATGGCGACATCGCCCAGGTCATGGCCGAGGATCCGGATCTTGCTTTCGTCGTGCCGCGGGAAGGCTCGCTGCTCTACACCGACACGCTCGCCATCCCGAAGAATGCCCCCGAACCCGGGCTTGCCCATGACTTCATCAACTTCCTGCTCGACGGCGAAGTCGGCAAGGGCATTGTCGAGACGATCAACTATCCCACGCCCAATGCTGCGGCGCGGGCCCTGATGCCGGCCTTCTACCGCGAGAACCCGACCATCTTTCCCGCAGGCGAGGGGATGGACCGCAGCGAATTCGCGCGCTTTGAAGGCGCGGA
This sequence comes from Sphingomonadaceae bacterium, assembly GCA_046719675.1. Classification (GTDB taxonomy): domain Bacteria; phylum Pseudomonadota; class Alphaproteobacteria; order Sphingomonadales; family Sphingomonadaceae; genus Thermaurantiacus. The sequence continues at coordinate 3,544 of JBDNCK010000087.1, forward strand.
CCTGCAGCGGGTCTATGAGGATGTGATCACCCGCATGCGGGCTGCCTGACGGCTGCTCCTGCCAATGGAGAACCGCTCCGACTGGCGCGCGAACCTGGGCCCCTTTGCTGCCATCCTCGGGCCGCCGCTCCTGTGGTACATCCTGTTCTTCGCAGGGCCGCTGGCAATCGTCTTCGGCTACAGCTTCGGCACCAATGTCGGCGTGGCCGACATCGAGGTGACCGGCACCTTCGCCAACTATGCCCGCAGCCTCGAGCCGCTCTATCTCGGCATCTTCGCGAAATCCTTTGCGATTGCGGGTGCGGCGACGCTGCTTTGTCTCGTCCTTGGATTTCCGGTCGCGCTTGCCATCAGCTTCGCGCCGCCGCGTGCGCGCACCTGGCTCCTCATCGCCGTCATGCTTCCCTTCTGGACGAACCTCCTCATCCGCACCTATGCACTGATGGCCGTCCTGCGCGAGCAGGGCCTTGTCAATGCCGCGCTTGGCGAGATGGGGCTCGGGCCTTTCCCGCTTCTCTACACCAACACCGCCGTCATCATCGGCCTTGTCTATGTGCATCTTCCCTTCATGGTGCTGCCGATCCATGCCGCCCTTGACCGGCTGGACCGCTCGCTCATCGAGGCGAGCCTCGATCTCGGCGCCGGCCATGTGCGCACCGTCTTCGCCGTCGTCCTGCCGCTGGCGAAGCCGGGGATCCTTGCCGGGGTCCTCCTTACCTTCATCCCGGCGCTTGGCAGCTATCTGACGCCCGACCTTCTCGGCGGGCCGGACAGCCAGATGATCGCCAATGTGATCGAGCGCCAGTTCAAGCGCGCCAACGACTGGCCGTTCGGCGCCGCGCTTGCCTTCCTGCTCATGTATCTCACCTTCCTCGCGCTTGCCCTCCAGTCGCTGGGGCGTCGCCGCAGGGCACCCGAATGAGCGCGACCGATGGCCCCGATCTCCTCGACTATTCGCGCCGCTGGCCGCTGCGCCTCATTCTCGCGTTCGTGGGTCTCTTCCTCTATCTGCCGCTCGCCCTCCTCATCCTCATGAGCTTCAACGACAGCCGGCAGGTGGTCGTGTGGCGTGGCTTCACGCTTGAATGGTACCGCAAGCTTGCCGGCAACCTCGAGCTGCTGGCCGCACTGGGCAATTCCCTCACGATCGCGCTGCTTTCCACGCTTCTGAGCCTGCTGCTCGGCACGCTGGCTGCCATCGCGCTGTGGCGCTTCCGCTTTCCGGGCATGGGGCTGGTGGCCGGCGCCTTCGCGCTGCCCATCGTGGTTCCGGAAATCTGCCTTGGCGTTGCCATGTTCCTCTTCTTCGCGAAGGTGCTGCCCTGGCCGGCCGCGCTCGGCTGGCCGCTCAACCTGGGGCCCATCGTCATCGCCCATGTCACCTTCAGCTTCCCCTTCGTCGCCGTCGTCGTGCGCGCGCGGCTTGCAAGCTTCAACCGCGAGATGGAGGAAGCCGCGCGCGATCTCGGCGCCGGGCCGTGGCGCGCGCTTCGCGATGTCGTGGTTCCGCACCTGAAGCCCAGCCTGGTGGCCGGCGCGCTGCTCGCCTTCACGCTCAGCCTCGATGATTTCGTCATCACCTTCTTTACCGCCGGCCCGGACACCGTCACCTTCCCGGTCAAGGTCTATTCGATGGTCCGCTTCGGGGTGACACCGGAGGTCAACGCCATCTCGTCGGTGCTTCTCCTCCTCACCGTCCTCCTGACCTTCCTCGCCTTGCGGGTGCAGGCCGTTGCGGGTGAAAGGCTGGCGCCGTGAAGCCGATCATCGAGTTCCAGGGCGTGACCAAGCGGTTCGGTCCGGTGGTTGCCGTCGATGATGTCTCGCTCGCCGTCGCGGAGGGGGAGTTCTTCGCGCTGCTCGGCCCGTCGGGCTGCGGCAAGACCACGCTCCTGCGGATGCTCGCCGGCTTCGAGACGCCCACAAGCGGCACCATCCGCATCGACGGCAAGGATTACACCAGCGTCCCGCCCAACCGCCGGCCGGTCAACATGGTCTTCCAGAGCTATGCGGTCTTTCCCCACATGAGCGTCATCCGGAACATCGAATATGGCCTGCGCATGGACAGGGTGGCGGCATCCGAACGGCGCGAACGGGCGCGCGAGGCGCTTGCCCTTGTCCAGCTCGAAGGCCTTGAGGACCGAATGCCCGACCAGCTTTCGGGCGGCCAGCGCCAGCGGGTGGCACTCGCCCGCGCGCTCGTGAAGCGTCCACGGGTCCTGCTGCTCGACGAGCCGCTGTCCGCCCTCGACGCCAAGCTGCGCGAGGACCTTCGCTTCGAGCTTTCCCGCCTGCAGGACCGGGTGGGGATCACTTTCGTGATGGTCACCCACGACCAGGACGAGGCGCTTGCGCTCGCCACCCGCTGCGCGGTCATGCACAAGGGAAGCCTCGTCCAGGTGGCAACGCCCGCCGATCTCTACGAATTCCCGGGTTCCCGGCTGGTCGCGGACTTCATCGGCTCGGTCAATCTCTTCGAAGGCCGGGTGCTGGAGGATGCGAGCGACCATGCCGTCATCGATCTTCCCGAAGTCGGCATCCGAGCCTGGCTCGACCATGGCACCGGCGCTTCGGAAACGGTGCAGATTTGGCTTGCCATCCGGCCCGAGAAGATGGAGCTGCACAAGCGCGACAATGGCCAGCCCCCGCCGCAGCTCGAAGGCACGCCTGCAGGCTATAATGTGCTGCCGGGCATGATCACCGACATCGCCTATCTCGGCTCGGAATCGGTCTATGAGGTAAGGCTCGACAGTGGCAGGATCCTGCGCGTCATCCGCCCCAACCTCACCCGCTGGGACCAGGAGGATTTCACCTGGGACGAGCCCGTCTGGCTCGGCTGGCATGCCGAGGCGGCCGCAGTGCTGCTGCAATGAGCGCGGCCCGGTCGATACAGGTCCCGCTGCGGGACGGGATGGTCCATGCCCTCTGCTGGGACGGCCCGCCGGATGCGCCCTGCCTTGTCTTCCTGCATGCAACCGGCATGTGCGCGGCGGTCTATGCGCCGCTGCTGGCGCCCCTTGCAGCGGAGCTGCGGATTCTGGCCGTCGATGCCCGCGGCCATGGCGCGACAAGCCTGCCGGCCGATCCGGCGGTGATCCCTGTCGACTGGAAACCCTATCGCGAGGATCTTGCCGGCCTTGTCGCGGCGCTGGGGCCGGGGCCGGTTCTCCTTGCCGGCCACAGCTTCGGCGCGACCGTGGTTGCCGAAACGGCAGCCGCACATCCGGGTCTCGCACAGGCGCTGCTGCTGCTCGATCCCGCCTTCATCCCCTTTGCCCACGCAGCCGCCTTTGCCGCCGAGCGTGCCAGCGGCGGCAGCCCGCCCAACCTGATGGCTGAAGGCGCCGCACGCCGGCGCGCCCGCTTCGAAAGCCGTGCGGCCGCCCGCCAGTCCTGGCAGGGGCGGGGGGTGTTCCGCGGCTGGCCCGAAGAAGCGCTCGATGCCTATGTGGCGCATGGGCTGGTGGACGATGACCTGTCTGACGAAGGCGGCGGTGTCACGCTTGCCTGCGCGCCGGCCTGGGAAGC
>JBDNCK010000009.1:0-15249 GCA_046719675.1 Sphingomonadaceae bacterium
CGGACTGGACGGCGATTCCCTTCCTGACCCTCGACCCGGCCGATGCGCGCGACCATGATGATGCTGTCTTTGCAGAGCCGCTCGAAGGCGGCGGGCACCGCCTGCTCGTCGCCATTGCCGACGTCTCGTGGTATGTGCGGCCCGGCTCGGCGCTCGATCGCGCCGCCTTCGAACGCGGCAATTCCGTCTATTTCCCGGACCGCGTCGTCCCCATGCTGCCCGAGGCGCTCTCGGCGGATGCCTGTTCGCTGAAGGCCGGCACCGACAAGGCGGTCCTTGCCTGCACGCTGACGCTGGGGCCGGGCGGCGCCATCAGGGGATTTCGCTTCGAGCGCGCCGCCATCCGGGTCGTGGCCAACCTTGCCTATGAGGCGGCCCAGCAGGAGATGGACGCCGGCCAGGGGCCCCACCATGCGCTGCTGGCGCCGCTGTGGGACGCCTGGCGGGCGCTCGACAAGGCACGCTGCAAGCGCAAGCCGCTGGCGCTCGACCTGCCGGAGCAGCGCGTGATCCTCGACAGCGCCGGCAATGTCGCCGATGTCGTCACGCGCGAGCGCCTGGACGCGCACCGGGTCATCGAGGAGATGATGATCGCGGCCAATGTCGCTGCCGCCCGGCAGCTGGAAGCGAAGAAGGCCCCGGTCATGTATCGCGACCATGAGCCTCCCAGTCGCGACAAGTTGCTGGCGCTGCGCGACTATCTCGACACCTTCGGGATCCCGCTCGCACTCGGGCAGGTGGTGACGCCAGCCCTCTTCAACCGCATCCTCGAGAAGGCGCAGGGCCATGAGGAAGCGCGCGCGATTGCCGAGCAGGTGCTGCGCACCCAGACCCAGGCCTATTACGGCCCTGCGAACACCGGGCATTTCGGTCTCGCGCTTGCCAGTTACGCGCATTTCACCTCGCCGATCCGCCGCTATGCCGATCTCATCGTCCACCGCTCGCTGGTGGCAGCGCTCGGCCTGGGGGAGGGCGGGCTCCCTGATTCGCGCCGGCTGGCCGCCATCGGCGACCATATCTCGATGACCGAGCGCCGCGCGATGGAAGCCGAGCGCGACACGCTCGCGCGCTATGTGGCAGCGCATCTGCACCGCCGCGAGGGCAGCATGGTGACGGCAAGGATCACCGGCGTCCAGAAGTTCGGCCTGTTCGCAAGCGTCGAGGGGCTGGGCGGCGACGGGCTGCTGCCGGTCTCGGCGCTCGGGCCCGAGCATTTCTGGTTCGACGAGGCCGCGCGCGCGCTCGAAAGCGAGACGAGCGGCACCCGCTACCGCATCGGTCAGCGGCTGGAGCTGGTGATTGCCTCGGCCGATCCGGCAACGGGCGCCGTTCTCTTTGCGCTTCCCGGCGTGGAGCAGCAGCCGCGCCAGGGCCGGCGCGGCCCGCCACCGCCACGTCGCAAGCACCTCCGCCGCGAGCGGCGGACTTGACCACTGGCGCCGCCCCGCCTATCGACGCTGGCTTTCCTCGAGGATCCAGACAATGGCGAAGCCCGCAACGGTCAAGATCAAGCTCGTGTCCACGGCCGACACCGGCTTCTATTATGTGACCAAGAAGAATCCGCGCACCAAGACGGAAAAGCTCTCCTTCCGCAAGTATGACCCGATCGCGCGCAAGCACGTCGAGTTCAAGGAAGCGAAGATCAAGTAGCGAGGCAGGCACCGGCCGCGGCGGGGCGAGGCTGTCCGACGTCCTTCTCCTGCAGGCGCTTGCCCACATCATCGCCGATGACCGGCTGCGCGAGCGATTCCTGGCGCTGACCGGATTCGATCCAGCAACACTGCGCGCGCGCGCCGGCGAGCCGGACGTGCTCGACGCGGTGGCAGGGTTTCTGGAAGGCCATGAGCCCGACCTGCTGGCGGTGGCAGCCGCCCTTGGCGTAGAGCCGGGCGCATTGTGCGCCCGCTCCTGATTCTCGACTGCGACGAGGTCATCCTCCGCTTTGCCGAGCCGTTCCGGCTGTGGCTTGCGGACGTGCATGCGCTCGAGCTGCGCTTCGACAGCTTTGCGCTCGTCGGCAACATCCGGCACAAGGCCGATGGCCGGCCGCTGGAGCCGCAGGCCTTTCCCGCGCTGCTCGATGGCTTCTTCGCGCACGGCCAGCATCTCCAGACTCCGGCAGATGGCGCCGTCGAGGCGATTGCGGCGCTGTCGCGCGAGATGGACGTGGCCGTGCTCACCAACATCCCCGAAGCCCATCGCGAGATCCGCGAGGAGGTGCTGCGCAGCTTCGGGCTCGAGCTTCCCGTCCATGTGAACGACGGCGGCAAGGGTCGGGTGGTGAAGGCGCTGGCCGGCGACCGGCCGGCCGTCTTCGTGGACGATCTTCCCCCCCATCACGGCAGCGTCGCCCAGCACGCCGGCCATGTCGGGCGGCTGCACATGATCGCAGACCCGGTGCTGCGCGGCCTCATTCCCGCCGCCCCGCATGCCCATGCGCGCATTGACGCATGGGAAGACGCGCAGGAGTGGATCAGGAACTGGATGGAGAGGAACCAATGAGCGCAGAGGCGAGACTTCAGGACCTTGGTATCGTGCTGCCGGACGCGGCGGCGCCGGCGGCCAATTATGTGCCCTTCGTGGAGGCCGGCGGCTTCCTCCACATCTCCGGCCAGATCCCCTTTGCAGCCGATGGGTCGCTGCTGCGCGGCCGGCTGGGCGAGACGATGGATGTCGCCGGAGGCCAGGAGGCAGCCAGGCGCTGCGCTATCGGCCTCATCGCCCAGATGAAGGCCGCGCTCGGCGATTTCGGGCGGGTGAAGCGGATCGTGAAGCTCGGCGTGTTCGTGAATTCCGCGCCCGGCTTCACCGACCAGCCGGAAGTGGCCAATGGCGCCTCCGACCTGATGGTCGCCGTCTTCGGGGACGCAGGGCGGCATGCCCGTGCGGCCGTGGGCGTGGCCGAGCTGCCGCGCGGTGTGGCGGTCGAAGTGGACGCAATCGTCGAGGTGCGATGACCCGCGCGCGTGTCCTCCGGCGGGCGGCCGATCTTCCCGAGGAAGACTGGGCGCGGCTGGCGGGCAGGGGCAATCCCTTCGTGTCGCGCGCCTTTCTTTCCGCGCTTGAGGATTCGGGAAGCGCCGTGCCGCAGGCCGGCTGGCAGGCGGCCCACATCGTGCTCGAGGATGGCGACGGCCGAGCGACAGCCCTGCTGCCCGGCTATGCCAAGGGCAATTCCCAGGGCGAATATGTGTTCGATCACAGCTGGGCGGAAGCCTCCATGCGGCTCGGCAGGCCATGGTATCCCAAGCTGCAGCACAGCGTGCCCTTCACGCCGGCAACCGCGCCGAAGCTGCTTGGCGCGCGCGAGGCGGATTGTGCCACCCTCGTTGCCGCCTCCGAGGCCATCGTGCGCGAACAGGGCTGGTCGTCGGCGCACGCCACCTTCCTTGCAGAAGGGGATGTTGCCGTCTTCGCAGCCGCCGGCTGGCTCGAGCGGCACGACATCCAGTTCCACTTCGCCAACCCCGGCTATGGCGGGTTTGCCGATTTCCTTGCCGAGCTTTCCTCCCGCAAGCGCAAGGAGCTCCGCAAGGAGCGGGAAGCAGCGCTTGCCGCCGTCGACGACATCGCCTGGCTGACGGGCAGGGATCTGACCGAATCCGTGTGGGACGCCTTCTTCGCCTTCTACATGGACACCGGCGGGCGGAAATGGGGCCGGCCCTATCTCACCCGCGCCTTCTTTTCGCTGCTGTCGGAACGGATGGCCGACCGGGTCATGCTGGTCATGGCAAGGCGCGGCGGGCGCTGGGTGGCAGGCGCGCTCAACTTCCTGGGAGACGACTGTCTCTACGGCCGCAACTGGGGCTGCATCGAGGACATCCCCTTCCTGCATTTCGAGCTCTGCTATCACCAGGCGATCGACATCGCCTGCCAGTTGCGGCTGCCCCGGGTCGAGGCCGGCGCCCAGGGGCCACACAAGGTGAAGCGTGGCTACCGGCCCGTCATCACCCGCTCGATGCACTGGGTGGCAGACCTGCGCCTGCGCGCAGCAGTTGCGGATTTCCTGGAACGCGAGCGCGCCGCCGTCGAAGAGGAGGCGCGCCTGTTCGAAGCCGAGCTGCCGTTCCGGTCAGCCAATCCCGTGGCGGGCGAGCGCCTCGCGGAAGGCTGAGCGCAACGCCTCCAGACTGTCGATGCTTGCGAAATCGGTGGCGCTTACCAGTTCGGTCAGCTGCCCCTCCGCCTCGAGCAGGATCGCCGGCAGCGCGATCCCGGCGTGGGGACAATCATCCCTGTGGAAGAAGGCAACCGGAGTGGAAAGCGCGTCCAGCGTGGCGCGCCAGGCGCGCTTCATGCCAAGAAGCCCGTAGCTCACCTCGCACAGCCGGCAGGGATAGGTGGCCGGGCTCACGAGCTTGTGCAGGGTGTCGAGCGCGCCGGCCACCAGGCCTGAATCCGCATTGTAGACGATGAGGATGCGCCGCCCCATCCTCAGGCCGGCCGGGCGATGACGCCAACCGACACCGATACCTTCTGCTTCAGCGCCTTGTCGATCGGGCGGCCCTGGGTTGCGAACATCTCCAGCTGCTCCACGCGAAAGCCGGCGCCTTCCACCAGCGCAGTCACCTCGTCGGGATGTTCGAAGAGATAGATGTGATCGGGCGACGGGCTGTTGAGCGGCACGTTCACGAACAGGGTCGCTTGCGGGCGCGCCACGCGGCGCAGCAGCGCAAGGGCAAGATCCGGGCGCTCGAGATGCTCGAGCACTTCCGAGATCACGATGACATCGGCCTGCGACTGCGGCTCCACCCCGGAGAGAATGTCCATTTCGGTAAGCCGCACCGGCACCGACACCCCCATCTTCGAAAGCGCCTCGCGCGTTTCGGCAAGCGACACGGCCGACACGTCGATTGCCTCGATCTGCCGGCACAGGGGATTGCGGGCGGCCGTGTGGCACATCAGCCCATGGCCCGGCCCCACTTCCAGATAGTCGAAGGGCTGCTGCTGCTGGTCGAGCAGCTGCGTCTTCAGCATGGCGAGCGTGGCCGCATGGTTGAACCAGAGGATCTGGGAGACGAGAAGCCCGTTCACATAGCGCGCCATATAGGCCGCGTCCGAATAGACATCGTCCCACGCCTGCTGGAAGGTCGTGCGGCGATAGCGGCCCTCGCGGTGGAAGAAGAGTTCCTCGTCGCGCAGCTGGTCGCAGGTCCAGCGATAGTCGGCCGCCACCTCCCGCTCGCGGCCAGCCATCAGCCTGAGCGCAGCGCCCGCGGCTTCCTCGACCGACGCATCGATGGCGGCATCGCGCGCAGCAAGGCTTTTCTCGCAATAGGACGCATGCTCGGGCCAGCAGGCAAGCACATGGCCGACGATGGCCGCCGTCGCAGGCAGATGACCGAGCCGATCCGAGAGCGCAGGAGTGAAGGCCAGGTCCATCATGCCGTCCTTGTCCATGGGGTGGGTGGGGCCTAATGCAGGCGCAAGAGGCGGGCAAGGCAGGCTGCGGGACGCGAGGGGTTAATGTTTTTGCAACGCGGCAACCGCTTCAACTCCTTAAACCTGCGTGCTAAGGCCGCGCCCGCCAACCCGAAAAGGAGCGCGTGATGGACCGAGCCGAAGTCTTGAGCCGGCTGGAAGACATCTTTGCCGACGTGATGGACATCGACGCGCCGGGCCTCACCGAGGCTTCGAAGGCAGACGACTTCGAGGAGTGGGATTCGCTTTCCAACATCCGTTTCGTGGTGGCGGTCGAGCGGGGGTTCAAGGTGAAGTTCACCAATTCCGAGATCGAGGGCATGAAGAATGTCGGCGATCTCGTCACGACGATCCTCGCGAAGGCCGGCTGACGCCCATGCGCGGGCTGGCGCTCGAGACGCTGCCCTGGCTGCTGCCGCCGCCGGCCGATGTGCGCGCGCGCATCCGGGCGATCGGGGCACAGGAAGGCGCCGGCGAGGCGATTGCAGCGCTTGCGACCCACGCGCTCGACCTTGACCAGCTGATCGCGCTTGCCCGCGCCATCGACCGCGCCGGCGCGTTTGCGCTGACGCCGCTGCTTGCCCCGGTGCGGCTCGCCCTCGTCGGCGACGGCACGCTCGACCATCTGGCGCCTGCCATCCGCGCTTCCGGGCCGCGCCATCTCGTCCTGCCCGAGCTCTTCGTGCCTCCCTATGGCCAGGGGCCTGCCGAGCTGATGAACCCGGCAAGTGATCTTGCCGACTTCCGGCCGGACGTGGTGCTGATCGCACCCGATGTGCGGATGCTCGGGCTGGACCAGCCGCGGCTGGAAGCAGCGGACGCGGAAGTCGAGCGCGCACTTGCCCATGTCCGCGGCCTCGCCGAAGCGGCCGCCCGCCTCAATGCAACGGTCATCCTGGCAACGCTGCTTCCGCCTGCCGAGCCCTGGGCCGGACATCTCGACCGGCGGCTGGCGGCAAGTCCGGCGGCACAGGTGGCGGCGTTCAACGCCGGGCTTGCCGCGCTTGCCGAGGAGAAGGCAGCCATCCTCTTCGATGCCGCGGGCCTGGCAGCCCAGGTTGGCGTCGCGCGCTGGATGGATGCGGCCGAATGGCATCGCTCCAAGATCGGCATACCCTTCGAGGTCGCGCCGCTGTGGGCCGACCATGTCGCCCGCCTCTTGGGTGCCATTCGCGGCAAGAGCCGCAAATGTCTCGTGCTGGATCTCGACAACACGCTGTGGGGCGGGGTCATCGGCGACGATGGGCTGGAGGGCATCCGCCTCGGCCAGGGCTCGGCCGAGGGGGAGGCGCATCTGGCGGTGCAGCGCCATGCGCTGGCGCTCAAGGCGCGCGGCATCGTGCTTGCCGTCGTCTCGAAGAATGAGGACGACGCCGCCCGCCTGCCGTTCCGCCACCATCCCGAGATGCTGCTGAAGGAATCGGACATCGCCGTCTTCCTCGCCAACTGGAATGACAAGGCGACCAACCTTGCCCATGTCGCGGAGCGGCTGAACATCGGCGTGGATGCGCTTGCCTTCCTCGACGACAATCCGGCCGAACGCGCGCGGGTGCGCCAGATGCTGCCCATGGTGGCCGTGCCCGAAGTCGGCGCGGATGCCGCCCTTTATCCTGCACTCCTCGCCCATTCCGGCATCTTCGAGACCGTCGGCCTTTCCGCCGACGATGCGAAGCGGGCCGAGCAGTACCGCGCCAATGCCGAGCGCGCTGCCGCCATGGAGCAGATCGGCGATTATGAGGCCTATCTCCAGTCGCTCGAGATGCAGTGCGACCTGCGTCCGTTCGATGCGGTGGGGCGCACGCGCATCGCGCAGCTTGTCAACAAGTCCAACCAGTTCAACCTCACCACCCGGCGCACGACCGAGGCGGAAGTGGCGCGCATGGAGGGGGATCCGGGCTGGTTCACCCTCCAGATCCGCCTTGCCGACCGCTTCGGCGACAATGGCATGATCTCCGTCCTTGTCTTCGAGAAGGGGCCGGACGCCTGGACCTGCCACACCTGGCTCATGTCCTGCCGGGTGCTGGGCCGGCGCGTGGAGGAGGCAGCGCTTGCCGCCGTGGTGGCCGCCGCCCGCGCCGAAGGCGCGCAGCGCCTCATCGGCCATTATCTTCCCACGCCCAAGAACCGGATGGTCGAGAAGCATTTCGAAAAGCTGGGCTTCACGCTTGTGCGCGAGCTTCCCGAAGGCGGCACCGAGTGGATGCTCGAGCTTGCCGATTACCAGGAGCCCGATCTCCCGATGCAGCTGACCGGCCTTCTCGAGCCTGCCGCCTGAGCCTTCGCACCCCACGTGCTCTTCAACTCCCTGCCCTTCATCTTCCTGTTCCTGCCGGTCACGCTGGCGGGCTTCTATTTCCTCCAGCGCACGGGCCGCCGGGAATGGGTCTATCTGTTCCTCGTTGCAGCCAGCCTCGTCTTCTACGCGGTGTGGAATCCGCCCTATGTGCTGCTGCTCGTCGGCTCGATGCTCGGCAATTACCTGTGCGCGCGCTGGATCGAACGGCGGATGCAGGCCGGACACAAGCCAGGTATCGCGCTGCTGGCAGGCATCCTCGGCAATCTTGCCTTCCTTGGTTACTACAAATACGCCAATTTTTTCGTCGATACCGTGAATTCAGTCGCCGGCACGGACTGGACGCTGGCAAAGATCATCCTGCCGCTGGCGATTTCCTTCTATACGCTCCAGCAGATCGCCTTCCTCGTCGACATTGCGCGCGGCGAAGTCAGGACGGCGGGCCTGTTCCGCTTTGCCACCTTCGTCATCTTCTTCCCGCAGCTCATCGCCGGCCCGATCGTCCACTACAAGGAAATGATGCCGCAGTTCTTCGGGCGCGCGGCCGGCCGCTTTCCGGCCCAGAACCTGACGATCGGGGCTGCCATCTTCGCCATCGGTCTGTTCAAGAAGACGGTGATTGCCGATTCCGCGGCGCTCTTCTCCTCGCCCGTCTATGCCGCCGCGCGCGCGGGCGAGGCCATCTCCTTTGCCGACGGCTGGATCGCGGCCATCGGCTTTACCATCCAGGTCTATTTCGACTTCTCCGGCTATTCCGACATGGCGATCGGGCTGGCACGCATGTTCGGCGTTCGCCTTCCCCTCAACTTCCATTCGCCGCTGCGCGCGGTCTCCATCACCGAATACTGGCGCCGCTGGCACATGACCCTGCAGCGCTTCATCGCCGCCTACATCTATCAGCCGATGGTCCTCCCGCTCACCCGCTGGGCTGCAACGCGCGGGCTTGGCAAGTGGCCGGAGTTCGGCGCCACCACGGCCCTGCCGCTGGTGATTGCCTTCGTGATTGTCGGCCTGTGGCATGGCGCGGCCTGGACCTATGTCGTCTTCGGCCTCATCCACGGCGTCTATCTCAGCATCAACGAGGCCTGGCGGCTTTGGCGCCGCAAGTCGCGCCGCAAGGATCCGCCGGGCACCGGCTCCATCGCCTTCTACCACGCGCTGACGGTTGCCGCGGTCGTCTTCTCGAACGTGATGTTCCGTGCCGAGACGGTGGGCGATGCCGTCACCATCTGGCGCGCGATGGTCAGCCCCTCCGCCCAGGCGCTGGCCGCCTTCTGGCCCGATGTCCCGGGCGATGTCTTTGCCAAGCCCACGGCGCTTTTCCTGGCAGCCGTCGTGCTCATCACCTTCTTTCCCAACACCCAGCAGCTGATGCGCCGCTATGGCCCGGCGCTCGATTTCGCGCGCTGGGCTGCGGTCGGCCGCCCGGCCATCAGCCTTGTCTTCCGGCCGACGCCGGCCTGGGCGGTGGCGATCGGGCTCATCCTCTTCCTCGGGCTGGCCTTCATCCTTCGCGGCGCCACCGAATTCATCTATTTCAATTTCTGATGCTGCGCGTTCTTTCCCTCGGCCGGTTCGCGGGCCTTGCGCTTCTGGCGCTCCTGCTTGGATATGTTGCCGCCATCAGCCTGCCGCATGATCCGTGGATCCGCTACCAGGCCTTCCAGGGCACGATCTTCGAGCGGCTGCGCTGGTTCTACGAGCGGATCCATTATGACGAAACACCCGTCGATGTCGTGATCCTCGGCGCCTCGCGCGAGAATGCCGCCTTCGCGCCGCCGCTCGTCGACGCCGCGCTGAAGGCGCGCGGGGTCGATGCGAACTTTGCCAACCTGTCGCTCGCAGCTGTCGGCATGGACATCCGGCTGACGGTGCTCGACGAGCTGCTCAAGGCCAAGAAGCCGAAACTTGTCCTCGTGTCGGTCACCGAGCAGCTTCCGCGCGATGGGCACCAGGCCTTCGGCGAGCTGGCGACCACGGGCGAGATCCTGACAAGCCCGCTCCTCATCAACCGCAACCTGCCGGAAAATGTGCTGCGCCTGCCCTTCCGGCAGATCATGCTGAGCGTGAAGACGGCCGTGCCGCAGACCTTCGGCCTTGATCCCGGGTTCGTGCCCGAACGCTATGCCGGAACCCTGCCGCGCCTCACCCCGGTGGAGATTCACGGCGGCCGCCTGCCCCGCTCCTATCTGCTCTCGCTCCCGCCTGACGCGCATCGCGACCTGATCGCGCGTGAGGCCGCCAGGCGCAAACGCCAGCTGACGCGACCAATCCTTCCCGACGCGCTCGCCGACGCCGAGTTCGGGGTTTCGCGCGTTTCGCTCGAGCGGATCATCGCGCGGGCAAGGGCGCACGGGGCCGACGTCGCCTTCCTGTTCCTGCCCTTCTATGACGGTCTCGAGCGGCCGCTCGATGCCGAGTGGCTGGAGGCGCGGGCGCCGCTGTGGACGACAAACCACTATATGTACGATGCCGGCAATTTCTCGGATGCGGGCCATGTCCGCGATGTTGCGAAGCCGGGCATGGCCGACTGGCTGGCCGGCCGGATTGCCGACCATTTCGCCGCGCGCGGCTTGACAGCAGGCGTCTCCCCGCGCAGCGCGGGTGGGTGACCGGTGCGCTCCTTCCCGACATTGGTGTCGCGCCAGGGTCGGCGCTTGCTGCACTTGTCGATGCCGTGCTTGCTGCATGGCCCGAACATGCAAAGTTCCTGCGCCAGAGTTTCGCCGGACGCGAGGCAGGCGTCATGGATGTTTCCGAGACGGTTGCAGACCTCATCGAGGCCGTTGCAGCAGCAGCAGGCCGCCCGCTTGCCGCCTACGCTGCCGACTATCGCTTCCTGTGCGAGGAGATCGTCTTTCCCGAGGAGCTCTTCTTCCGCCGCGAAGGCCGCTACCGGCTTTCGACCTTCGCGGAAGCCGAGCGCGAGGTCTATGCGAACGCGCCGCTGATGGCGCGCTACATGAACGGGCTCATCGTCTCGGATGCGCTGTGGCGCAACCACGCCTGCGCCATGGCGGATTTCGCGCTCCATTATCTGGCCGGTCCCGGTGGCGAGGGGCGGCACCTCGAGATCGGCCCCGGCCACGGGCTGCTCCTGCACCTGGCGCTCAGGCACGGCCGCCATTCCCGCATCCACGCCTGGGACGTCAGCCGCACCTCGATCATCCACACCGGCCATGTTCTCGAAGTGCTGGGCCAGCACCGCGCCGTCACGCTTGCCATCCGCAACATCTATGACCGCGAGGCGGTTGACGCAGCGGCCGGCTGCTACGACAGCGTGATCCTCTCCGAAGTGGTCGAACATCTGGAGGATCCGCTGGGCGCGCTGCAGTCCGTCCGCCGCCTCCTTGCCGAAGGCGGGCGGCTGTGGGCGAACGCGCCCGCCAACGGCCCGGCGCCCGACCATCTTTTCCTGTTCCGCCACCCGGACGAGCTCGCCGATCTCATCCGGCGCGCGGGCTTCGAGATCGTGCGCACGGCCGATCATCCCGTGACGGGGGCAACGCTGGAACGCGTCATCCGCCAGGAGCTTCCCATCTCCTGCTGCGTGGAGGCGGTTGCGGCATGATCCTCGCGCCGTTCGCGCGGCGGCTGCACCATGTCGGGATCGTGGTGCCCGACTGGGAGGCCGCGGAAGCCTATCTGGCGCTGTTCGGCCACCGCGAGGCCTTTCGCGGCGAAGTGCCGGAATTCGACTGCTGGTGCCTGTTCGCGCAGGCGCCCGAAGGCGCCACCACGGTCGAGCTGGTGATCCCGACAGGCGGCAGCCTCGCCCGCTTCAACAAGGGCGCCGGCGGGCTGCATCACTATGCCTTCGAGGTGGATGATCTTGCCGGGCTGATGGCGGATTTCGGCGCGCGCGACCTGCCGATGCTGCGCCCCGAGCCCGTGAAGGGCGCCGGCGACTTTCTTTGCAACTTCCTGTCGCCGGTCGCGACCCGCGGCGTCCTCGTCGAGTTCGTGCAGCCGCTCTAGAGCGCAATGGCGAGATATTTGAGCTCGAGATATTCGTCGAGCCCATAGCGGGAGCCTTCGCGGCCGAGGCCCGATTCCTTGACGCCGCCAAAGGGCGCGACTTCGTTCGAGATGACACCCACATTCACCCCGACAATCCCATATTCCAGCCGCTCGGCCAGCTCGAACACCCGGCCCACGTCCCGCCCATAGAAATAGGCGGCCAAGCCATATTCGGTGTCATTGGCAAGGGCGACCACCTCGTCCAGAGTCTCGAAGCGAAACACCGGCGCGAACGGCCCGAAGGTTTCCTCGCGCGCGACCTTCATGGCAGCCGTCGCGCCAGTCACCAGCGTCGGCTCGAAGAAGGTGCCGCCCAGCGCATGCCGCCGGCCGCCGGCCTTCAGCTCTGCTCCCCTGGCCAGCGCGTCGGCCAGATGCTCCTCCACCTTGGCAACCGCTGCTTCGTCGATGAGCGGGCCGATCTCGGTTCCCTCGGCAAGGCCAGGGCCGACCCTGAGCGCCTTCACCCGCTCGGCCAGCTTCGCGACAAAGGCATCATGCACCCTGGCCTGGGCGTAGATCCGGTTGGCGCACACGCAGGTCTGGCCGGCGTTGCGGAACTTGGAGGCGATGCAGCCCTCGACCGCGGCATCGAGATCGGCATCATCAAGCACGATGAAGGGCGCATTGCCGCCAAGCTCCAGGCTCAGCTTCTGGATGTGGCGGCTCGCCCGGGCCATCAGGTCGCGGCCGATTTCGGTCGAACCCGTGAACGAGATCTTGCGCACCGTCGGATTCCCGGTGAACTCGGCGGCTAGCGCCGCAGCAGGCCCGGTCAGCACCGACAGCAGGGCGAGCGGCAGGCCGGCTTCCTCTGCCAGCCTTGCCAGCGCGATTGCCGTGAGCGGCGTGGCCGATGCCGGCTTCACCACCATCGCGCAACCGGCAGCAAGCGCGGGTGCGGCCTTGCGGGTGATCATCGCTGCCGGAAAGTTCCACGGCGTGATTGCCGCGCACACGCCCACCGGCTGCTTCAGCACCAGGATGCGCCGCCCGGGCGTGGGCGAGGGGATGACATCGCCATAGGCGCGCTTGCCTTCCTCGGCGAACCACTCGATGAAGCTTGCCGCATAGGCGATTTCCGTCCGCGCCTCGGAGACCGGCTTGCCCTGTTCGAGGGTCATGATCCGGGCGAGGTCTTCCTGGTGTGCCATCACCAGCTCGAACCAGCGGCGCAGCACGATGCTGCGCTCCCGGGCGGTGCGGGCGGCCCAAGCCGGCATCGCAGCAGCAGCCGCCGCGATCGCTTCGCGCGCAGCCTCCCGGCCCACCCTGGGGACAGCCGCGATCGTCTCGCCAGTGGCCGGGTTGGTGACGGGGATCGTCTCCGCGCCAGGCTCCACCCAGCGGCCGGCAACCGGCAGCGCCTGGCAGAAAAGATCAGGGCGCGACAGGCGGGGCAGGGCGGGCGCATTCATTCGGCAGGCTCCTGGCTGGCCTCTGCGGCAAGGCTGCGGCGACGTTCCGTCAGCCGGATGATGACGATCGAAATCTCGTAGAGGATGCAGATCGGAACCGCGAGCAGCAGCTGGGAAATCACGTCGGGCGGCGTGAAGATGGCGGCAATCACGAAGGCGATGACGATGGCATAGCGCCTGCCCTTGCGCAGCTGGTCGAGCGTCAGGATCCCGGCGCGCGCCAGCAGCACGAGCAGGACGGGCAGCAGGAACGCCGCGCCGAAGGCGAACAGGAACTGCATGATGAAGGTGAGATACTGGCCGACGGAGGGCAGCGCTTCCTGCGTCACTCCGCCCAGCTCACCCTGGAAGCCGAGCAGGAACCTGAGCGCCACGGGAACCGCCACGAAATAGGCAAAGCAGGCGCCGAGCGCGAACAGGAAGGGAGTCGCTGCCAGAAAGGGCAGGAGCGCTGCCTTCTCCTGCCGGTAGAGGCCGGGGGCGACGAACCGCCAGAGCTGGGTCGCGATCACGGGAAAGGCCAGCATCAGCGCCCCGAAGAAGGCAACGCGCACCTGCACGAAGAAGGCCTCGAACACCTGGGTGAAGATGACCCGGTCCTGGCCGGCGGCCACCAGCGGCTGGACGAGAATCGCAAACAGCGGGCGCGCGAAGGCAAAACAGAGGAAGAAGGCGAGCACGAGCGCCGCCAGCGACCAGAGCAGCCGCGTGCGCAGCTCGATCAGATGATCGATGAGCGGTGCCTTCGTATCGTCGATGTCGTTGAGCATCAGTCGCGCCGGGCCTCAGGATCCTGGTCCGTCGGAGATGCGGGCATGATGGCAGGGGGATCTTCCGCGTTGTGCTGACTGTCTCCGGGCCGCGGGCCGTCAGCAGGCGGAAGGCTTGGATCGCCGGCCATCCCGCCAATCTCGGGCAGGTCGATCGCGGTTTCCCGCATGATCGCCTCGTTGTGGCGCTTCCATTCCTTCTCCATCTCCTCGAGCTCCGCCTGGCGCACCATCTCGTCGAACCCGGAGCGGACATGGCGCGACATGGCACGCGCCTTGCCCACCATCCGCCCGAGGCTGCGCATGGCGGCAGGAAGCTCCTTCGGCCCGATCACGATCAGCGCAACCGCTGCCACCAGCAGGATCTCGGCCCACCCGAAGTCGAACATCGGCCTGCTCCTTGCCGGCGCGTTTCGCGCCTCTAGTGCTGGCGGGTCGGGTCGGCCGTGGTTTCGGTGCGCTCCGCCGTCACCTGCGGCGCGGGCTTGGCAGCGGGCATGTCGGTCTCGTCGTCTGCCAGACCCTTCCGGAACGACTTGATGCCCTTGGCGACGTCGCCCATCATCTCGGAAATCCGGCCGCGCCCGAAGAGCAGCAGCACGAGGATCCCGACGACGATCCAGTGCCAGATGCTGAAGGTACCCATTCTTCTCTCCTCCGCCCCGGCGGGGCTGCCGTGCCTATCTAGGGGCCGTCTTGCGATTCGGCCAGTGCGGCGTCTGGCGCGGGCGCCTCGCGCTCGAGGAGGCCGGCGGCCTTCAGCTCGGCAAGCCCGGGAAGGTCGCGGCGCGACTGCAGGCCGAAATGGGCGAGGAAGGCAGCCGTCGTTGCATATTGCAGCGGCCGCCCCGGGCTTTCGCGGCGCCCGGCCGGCCGGATGAGCTCGGCCTCCAGCAGGGTGTCGAGAATCCCGCGCGAGATCTGCACGCCGCGGATCTCCTCGATCTCGGCGCGGGTTGCCGGCTCGTGATAGGCGATGATGGCAAGCGTCTCGAGCGCGGCACGGCCGAGCTTTCGCGGCGCCTCGCGCACGGCCGTGAGCACTGCTGCGCAATCGGGAGACGTCTGGAAATGCCAGCGGCCCCCGCGCTCGACGAGGTTCACGCCGCGCGGCCGGTAATGGTCCTGCAGCTCCGCAAGCGCCGCCCCCAGATCGCCTTCACCGGCATGGGCGCGGATGTCGGCCGGGCTCAGCGGCTCCGCGGCGGCGAACAGCACCGCCTCCACCCGCCGCCAGTAGGCGTCAGCCGGCGGCGGCTCAGTCGACATCCTCCACTTCCACCTTCTCGCCCGTCACCCGCTGCGAGAGCGCTGCTGCCAGAAACGG
>JBDNCK010000088.1:0-7044 GCA_046719675.1 Sphingomonadaceae bacterium
GCCTGTTCCACCAGGGCTTCCGCCTCGCGTGCCTTCGCGGCCGTCAGCGCGAAATCGGCGGCACCCAGCACCAGCGCCACGAACACCGGCAGCGCCAGCGCGAACTCGAGCGCGGCAACGGCATCTTCATTGCGCGCCAGGGCACCGATCCCGCGCCGGCCCCGCGGCCACCGGCCCGGGCCCCGCGTATCGCGCGGCAGTGCGCCCGCGCGCGACTGCTCGCTCGCGCGACGCTCCCGGCTCCTCGTGCGTCTGTCTGCCCTGAAGGAACCCGGGAACAGGCCAACCTCCTGCCGCTCCCAGAACTGCATCCGATGATTCTGCCTTTCTGCGTGCCAATTACGGCCCTGATGCTTTCCCTTGCACCGATTCACGCTGTGTGTTGACGGTGAATCATGGTGACTGTCTGGAAAGCAGCATGAACGCGCCAACCCCGCCTGCGCTTGCCGCCGCCCGCCTTGCCCCGGAACCGGAGGTCATGCAGGCGCTTGTGGATGAGGCCGCTTGCACCCCGGCCGATCGCGAGGCCGCCCTGCTGCGTGCTGCCGGTCTTCTCGCCGAGATCCGCGCGGCCGAGGCCGACGGCTGGGTCAACCGGTTCCTGCTCCAGTATCGCCTCAACACGGAGGAGGGGCGCGCCCTCCTCACGCTGGCAGAAGCCTTCCTGCGCGTGCCGGATGCCGAGACGGCCGACGCCCTCATCCGCGATCGGATCGGCAGCGCCGACTGGGAACGCCACCAGGGCAAGTCCGCTTCCGCGCTGGTCAACTCCGCGACCTTCGGCCTCGCCCTCTCGCGGGCGCTGGTGGCGGAGGAAGGCGGGACGCTCAGACGCCTGGTTGCCCGCGCCGGCGAGCCGTTCGTGCGCACCGCGGTTGCAGCCGCCATGCGGATGATGGCGGACCTGTTCGTCATGGGCCGCACCATCGGCGAGGCGCTGAAGCGCGCCGACCGGGCGGACTATCGCGACTTCACGGCGAGCTTCGACATGCTGGGCGAGGCCGCCCGCACGCAGGCCGACGCGGACCGCTATTACGACGCCTACCAAGGGGCCATTGCCGCCGTCGGCAGGCAGGGCAACCGGCGCGCGCACAGCGTTTCGGTCAAGCTTTCGGCGCTCCACCCGCGCTACGAGACGGCGCAGGCAGCGCGTAGCCTTCCTGCCATCATCGAGCGGATGCTGACCCTTTGCGAGGCCGCGGCCGCCGCGAATGTGCCCGTGACCATCGACGCGGAAGAGCAGGACCGTCTGCTGCTCTCGCTCGACATCCTGACGGCGCTGGCGGAAGCCCCCGCGCTCAGGGGCTGGGACGGGCTGGGCTTTGCCATCCAGGCCTATGGGAAGCGGGCGCGCCCGCTGGTGGACTGGGCGCAGGCCCTTGCAGCACGCACCAGCCGGCGCCTGGCGGTGCGGCTGGTCAAGGGCGCCTATTGGGACACCGAGATCAAGCGCGCGCAGGAGGCGGGTCTTCCCGGCTATCCCGTCTTCACCCGCAAGGCAGCAACCGATGTCTGCTATCTCGCCTGCGCGCGGGCGCTGCTTGCGAGCCCCAACCTGTTCCCGGCCTTTGCCAGCCACAATGCGCTGACGGTTGCCACCATCGCCACCTGGGCCGGCAGGCGGCGCGACTTCGAGTTCCAGCGTCTGCATGGCATGGGTGCCGGCCTGTATGAGCGGATGGTCCGCGAGGAGGGCTTTTCCTGCCGGCTCTACGCTCCGGTCGGCGGCCATCGCGATCTTCTTGCCTATCTGGTGCGGCGGCTGCTCGAGAATGGCGCGAACACGAGCTTCGTCCACCAGCTGGCTGACCGCAACATGCCCGAGTCCGAGCTGCTCGCCGATCCGGTCGAGAAGGTCCGGGCGACCGGCGGCGCGCCGAGTGCGGCGATCCCGCTCCCCCGGGACCTGTTCGCGCCCGAGCGGCGCAATTCATCCGGGCTTGATCTTGGAGACCGCGACGAACTGGCGGCAACCCTGGCAGCCGTGGCCAATGCCCTTGCCGGTCCGGTCAGGGCCGGCGCCATTGTCTCCGGCCAGCCGGCCGGCGGTCCGCCACGGCGCGTGGTCGCCCCGTTTGACCCGGCGCATCTCGTGGGCGAAGTGTCGGAAGCCACGGCAGCAGACGTCGGCCGGGCCGTCGCTGCGGCGGCCGCTGCCCAACCCGCCTGGGATCGCCTTCCCGTCGACGCGCGCGCAGCCGCGCTCGAACGCCTTGCCGACCGGCTCGAGGCCGACCGGCCTGCCCTTCTCGCGCTCCTCCAGGCGGAGGCCGGCAAGACCCTTCCCGATGCGCTTGCCGAAGTGCGCGAGGCGGTGGACTTCTGCCGCCATTATGCCGCCCGGGCGCGTGTCTCCTTCCAGCCGGTGCCGCTTCCCGGGCCGACGGGGGAGGTGAATGTGCTGCGGCTGGCCGGCCGCGGGGTCTGGGCAACCATTGCCCCCTGGAACTTTCCCCTTGCGATCTTCCTCGGCCAGACGGTGGCAGCGCTCGTTGCCGGGAACAGCGTGGTGGCGAAACCCGCCCCGCAGACCCCGCTCGTCGCTGCGCGCGCGGTTGCCCATGCGCATGCCGCCGGGATCCCCGCGGACGTGCTCCACCTGCTGCCCGGAGGCGGGGACGTGGGCGCGGCGCTGGTCGCCGATGTCCGCGTGGCAGGCGTTGCCTTCACCGGCTCGACGGCAACGGCGAGAGCAATCGCGCGCGCGCTCGTGGCAGCCGACGCGCGGCCGCTCGTTCCCCTCATCGCCGAGACGGGCGGGCTCAATGCCATGATCGTCGATTCAACCGCGCTTCCCGAGCAGGTCGTCGCCGATGTCGTCACCTCCGCCTTCCGCTCGGCCGGGCAACGCTGCTCGGCGCTGCGGCTGCTGGTGCTGCAGGAGGATGTCGCCGATGCCATGATCGCGATGCTGAAGGGCGCGATGGACGGTCTCGTGGTGGGCGATCCGCGCGATCCGGCAACCGATGTGGGGCCCGTCATTGATGCAGCGGCACAGCGCCGGCTGCTGGCCTGTCTGGAGCGCGCGCGTCCCAGGGTTCTGCACCAGGTCCCGGTGCCGGCCACCGGGCATTTCGTGCCGCCGGCGCTCATCCGCCTCGACCAGCCGGAGGATCTCAGGGAGGAGTGGTTCGGGCCGATCCTCCATGTCACCACCTGGGACGGCACCGATGTCGCTGCCCTGGTGCGTCGGATCAATGCCTCGGGATACGGGCTGACCATGGGCCTGCACAGCCGGATCGCAGGCGTGGCGCGGGCCGTCGAGGAGGCAACACGCGCGGGCAACCTCTATGTCAACCGCTCGATGATCGGCGCCGTCGTCGGCTCCCAGCCGTTCGGCGGCGAAGGCCTGTCGGGCACCGGCCCCAAGGCCGGCGGGCCGCATTATCTCGCCCGGTTTGCAACCGAACGCGTGACGAGCACCGACACGACCAGCGCCGGCGGCAACGCCACCCTGCTGGCAACGGCCGACTGATCCCCCGCCCTCCGCGCCGCCCTTCGCGCAAACCCCGGGGCGGCGGGCTAGTCCTGCCAGCGCTCGGGCCAGCGGCAGTTGGCGATGCGCCTGCCCTCCGCGTCGAGGCAGCGCTTGGGCTCGGCGCGGCCGCTTCCCGGAAGCAGCCATTCCAGCACCTGGGGAAGCGCCACGGGATACACGGTTGCATGGTCCTCGCCCGGGATCACCCGCTCCTCGACGCGCAGCGAGGGATAGTTCCTTGAGCGCAGCATGCGGACCATCTCGGCCAAGTCCTCCACCATCGCGTGGCGCGCGGCGCCAAACGGCTCGGTATCGGGTTCGGGAACCGTCTCGTTCGCGCCGATCAGGAACAGGACATCGGCGGGCAGGTCGCGGTTGAGGGTGGCATAGCCGCGCTCGCGCGCAATCATCAGCCGGCGATCATACCAGAGCGAAGGCGAAAGCAGCGCATAGCGCGCGAACATGCGCGGCTCCGTCAGCAGCACATGGGTTCCGAACAGGCCGCCATAGCTGTGCCCGATGTAGAGGCGGCGCGCCGGATCGGTGCGGTAGCGCGCGTCGATGAAGGGAAACACCTCGTCGCGCACGAAGAGCCGATAGGGTTCGGCCTCGCCATAGCGGACGACAGCCCCCGGCCCGCTCGGCCGGGCATCGATGTCGCCGTGCGGGCTTGGCGTGTAATCGCGCCGGCGGCTGGTGGTGCCGCTGTCGCCTTCGCAAAAGCCGAGGCCGACGAGGATGAAATCCTCGAGCACGCGGCCCTGGTCGCGGATGCGCAGGGCCACGCCGCGGATGAGCGGGAAGGACGCCGGCGAATCCGTCGTGTAGAGAACGGGATAGCGGCGCTCGGGCGCGGTCTCGTAGGATTCGGGAAGCCAGACATCGATCCGGTAGCGGCGCCCGAGCGCCGGCGCGTCGATCCGGTGGACTTCGGTGCCGGGCAGCACGAACCCTTCCTGCGCCAGCGCGGGGGCTGCCACCAGCCCGGCAAGCAGGGCACGGCGGGGGAGCGTGATCGCAGCGACCGGGGACGACATCAGCGGAAGCGGTTGTCGCGGGGAAATCCGGTGGGCGGCAGGCGGCCGGCAGATGCCCGCGCGCCAAGCCAGGGCCCGAGATCCGCCTCGGTCCGGGTGCGGCCGGAATCCCCGCCCATGGTCCAGGAGAGCCCGTCGGCAAGCCTCAGCGTGGTGGCATCGGAAAGCCCGCCGTCGCGATATTTCTGCAGGGCAACGCCCTGGCCCTTCTCCTGCACGGGCACTTCGGCAAGCGGGATCACGAGCAGCTTCCGGTTCTCGCCGATGAGGGCAAGATGGTCATGGCCATCGCCCACGGGCCGGACGACGGCAAGCCGGGCGCTCGCGCGCGGGCTCATCACCTGCTTGCCCTTGCGGGTCTCGGCGACGAGGGCGCTGCTTTCGGCCAGGAAGCCCCGGCCGTCGCTTGCGACGAGCAGCCAGCGCGTGTCCGGTCGCCAGGGTCCGGCCATCACCACGGCTTCGCCCGCCGGCCAGTCCACCATGAGCGACACAGGCTCGCCGAAGCCGCGCCCCCCCGGAAGGGCATGGGCATCGAGGGTGAAGAAGCGGCCCGAGGGGCTGGCAAGCAGGATCCGGTCCGTCGTCTCGGCGTGGAACCAGCAGGCAAGCGCGTCGCCTTCCTTGAACTTGAGCGCGGCCGGATCGGCGAGATCGGCATGGCCCTTGGCTGCGCGGATCCAGCCCTTGGCCGAGAGGATGATGGTAAGCGGCTCGCGCGCGACGAGGGCTTCCAGCGGAATGGGGGCCGTGGCCACGGCTTCGCCGAAGCTGGTGCGGCGGCGGCCGAGCGGCGTGTCGGGCGCGTAGGCGGCGCGCAGCGCGCCAAGCTCCCGCCGGAGTGCCGTCGTCTGGCGCTGGCGCGAGGCGACAAGGGCTTCAAGGCCGGCCTGCTCCTCGAGAAGCTGGGCGCGCTCCCGCCCGATCTCCAGTTCCTCCAGCCGCCGCAGCGCCCGCAGCCGCATGTTGAGAATGGCCTCGGCCTGCCGGTCCGTCAGGGAAAAGCGGGCGATGAGCGCTGGCTTGGGCGCGTCTTCCTGGCGGATGATGCGGATCACCTCGTCAAGATCGAGAAAGGCCTTGAGATAGCCTTCCAGCAGCTCGAGCCGGTCGGCGATCGCCGCCAGGCGATGGCGGGACCGCGCCACCATCACCGCGCGGCGATGGTCGAGCCAGGCCTGGAGCGCCTCCTTCAAACTGACCACGCGCGGCGTCCGGTCGGGCCCGAGGACATTGAGGTTGAGGCTCACGCGAGTCTCGAGGTCGGACAGGCGGAAGAGGCTTTCCATGAGCGCCTGCGGATCGACGTTGCGCGACCTGGGTTCGAGCACGATGCGGATTTCGGCATCGCTTTCGTCGCGCACGTCCTCAAGGGCTGCCAGCTTCTTCTCGGCGATCAGGCCTGCAAGCTGCTCGATCAGCCGGCCCTTCTGGATGCCATAGGGGATTTCGGTGACGACGGCGACCCAGGTGCCGCGGCCAAGATCCTCCTGGTGCCAGCGCGCGCGCAGGCGAAAGCCGCCGCGCCCGGTCGCATAGCTTTCGATGATGCTGGTGCGGGGCTCCACGAGGATGCCGCCCGTCGGGAAGTCCGGCCCCGGCATCAGGGCAAGCAGGTCTGCAAGGTTGGCGTCGGGCTGTTCGAGGAGAAGCGCGGCTGCGTCCGCGATCTCGGCGACATTGTGCGGCGGAATCGATGTCGCCATGCCCACCGCGATTCCCTGGGCGCCGTTGGCCAGCAGGTTGGGAAAGGCGGCGGGAAAGACTTCCGGCTCTTCTTCCTCGCCATTGTAGGTGGGGCGGAAGGCAACGGTTTCGCTGTCCACATCTTCCATCAGCAGTTCCGCTGCGCGGGTCAGCCGGGCCTCGGTGTAGCGCATGGCCGCCGCGCCATCGCCGTCGATGTTGCCGAAATTGCCCTGACCTTCCACCAGCGGCACGCGCAAGGCGAAATCCTGCGCAAGGCGCACCATCGCGTCATAGACGGCCTGGTCGCCATGGGGGTGATATTTCCCGATCACGTCGCCCACCACGCGCGCGCACTTCTTGAAGCCTTCCTCGGGTGACAGCTTGAGCAGCCGCATCGCCCACAGCAGCCGGCGCTGCACCGGCTTCAGGCCATCGCGCACGTCGGGAAGCGAGCGCGCCGTGATGGTGGAAAGCGCATAGACGAGATAGCGTTCGGAAAGCGCGGCATCGAAGGGCGCCTCGAGGATCTGGTCGCTCATGCCGGCCCTTCGTGCCGCAGAAGCAGCCGCTCGACAAGCCGCGCGCGCAGGGGCGCAGCGCGCGGGGCCTGCGGGAACAGGTGGCTGGCAAGGAAATGGCCGGTCAGCGCAAGGGCTTCCGCGAGGCCCTCGTCGCTTGCGGGATCGCGCAGCAGGGGCGGCAGCGGCAGCAGCAGGCTGGCCCAGGGCTGGCCTTGCGCCATGGCGCGCGAGACGGCCCGGCCCGTGCGCGGCGAGACAAAGGCAAGATCGCCACGCGCGCCGCCGAGCGCGCAGGCGGCAAGATCAAGGCCAAAGCCCG
>JBDNCK010000089.1:0-7022 GCA_046719675.1 Sphingomonadaceae bacterium
CAACGCCAACCGCATCTCGCAGGCCGACTATGGCACGGAGCAGCTGGTGCCCGACATCAACCGCGCCGCTGCCGCCATCGTCCGCGCCGAAGCCGATGCGGCAACCGCGCGCGACGGCATCCGGCGCTTCGTGGCAGGCGCGCTTGGCCCCACCAACAAGACCCTCTCGCTCTCGCCGCGGGTCGAGGATCCCGGCTTTCGCGAAGTGGATTTCGACGAGGTGCGCGACATCTATCGCGAGCAGATCGATGCGCTGCTGGAAGGCGGCGTCGACTTCATCCTGATCGAGACGATCTTCGACACGCTCAACGCCAAGGCGGCAGCAGTGGCTGCCATGGAAGCAGAGGAAGCGCTCGGCCGGCGGGTGCCGCTCATGTTCTCGATGACCCTCACCGACCTTGCTGGGCGCAACCTCTCCGGCCAGACGGTCGAGGCCTTCTTCGTCTCGATCGCGCATGCCAAGCCGCTGACCGTCGGCCTCAACTGCTCCTTCGGCGCCACCGAGCTGCGCCCGCATGTGCAGCAGCTTGCCGCCTGCGCCGACTTCCCGATCCTCGTCTATCCCAACGCCGGCCTTCCCAATGCCTTTGGCGGCTATGACGAGGCGCCCGAGACGACGGCCGCCCTCCTGCGGGACTGGGCGGAGGCCGGGCTCGTCAATGCGGTGGGCGGCTGCTGCGGCACGACCCCGGCGCACATCGCAGCCCTCAGGAACGCCGTGGCGGGCCTGCCCCCGCGCACGCTGCCGCAACTGCCCCCGGCGCTCCGGCTGTCCGGTCTCGAGGCGGCCGCCTTCGCATGACCAGCCCTTCGGCCGCGGCGGCCAGCCGCTTCATCAATATCGGCGAACGCACCAACGTCACGGGCTCGGCGAAGTTCCGCAAGCTGATTGCCGCCGGCGACTATGCCGCGGCCATCGAGGTCGCGCGCGAGCAGGTGGAAAACGGCGCGCAGATCCTCGACATCAACATGGACGAGGGCCTGCTCGACAGCGAGTCGGCCATGGTCACCTTTCTGCGCCTGGTCGCTGCCGAGCCGGACATCGCCCGCGTGCCGTTGATGATCGACAGCTCCAAATGGTCGATCATCGAGGCCGGCCTCAAGTGCGTGGCCGGCAAGGCCATCGTCAACTCCATCAGCCTGAAGGAAGGCGAAGCCACCTTCCTCGCGCAGGCCGCGAAATGCCGCCGCTATGGGGCTGCCGTCGTGGTCATGGCCTTCGACGAGGCCGGCCAGGCCGACACCGCCGACCGGAAGGTGGAGATCTGCGCGCGCGCCTATGACCTTCTTGTGGCCAACGGCTTTCCGCCGCACGACATCATCTTCGATCCCAACATCTTCGCCGTTGCCACCGGCATTCCCGAGCATGACCGCTACGCCCTCGACTTCATCGAGGCGGCACGCCGCATCAAGGAACGCTGCCCCGGCGCGCGCATCTCCGGTGGCCTTTCCAACCTCTCCTTTGCCTTCCGCGGCAACGAGACGGTTCGCCGGGCGATGCACAGCGTGTTCCTCTATCACGCGATTCCGGCCGGGCTCGACATGGCGATCGTGAACGCCGGCCAGCTCGACGTCTATGAAAGCCTCGACCCCGAGCTGCGCGAGGCCTGCGAGGATGTGATCCTCATGCGCCGGCCGGATTCGACCGACCGGCTGATCGAGCTTGCAGGCCGCTTCAGCAACCGGACACAGGTGGTTGACAAGGCGTCGGAAGCCTGGCGCGAACTTCCGGTGGCCAAGCGGCTTGAGCATGCGCTGGTGAACGGGATCGACGCCCATGTGCTCGCCGACACCGAGGAAGCCCGCCTGGCAGCCGCACGCCCCATCGAGGTCATCGAGGGCCCGCTGATGGACGGCATGAATGTGGTGGGCGACCTGTTCGCCACCGGCAAGATGTTCCTGCCGCAGGTGGTGAAGTCGGCGCGTGTCATGAAGAAGGCGGTTGCCCACCTCGTGCCCTACATCGAGGCGGAGAAGGAGGAAGGCGCGCGCGCCAAGGGCCGGATCGTCATGGCAACCGTCAAGGGCGACGTCCACGACATCGGGAAGAACATCGTAGGCGTCGTGCTCCAGTGCAACAATTTCGAGGTGATCGATCTCGGGGTCATGGTGCCCTGGACGAAGATCCTCGAGGTCGCAAATGACACAGGCGCCGACATGATCGGGCTTTCGGGGCTCATCACCCCCTCGCTCGACGAGATGGTGACGGTCGCCAGCGAGATGGAGCGCAGCGGCATGAAGATCCCGCTGCTCATCGGTGGCGCCACCACGTCGCGGGTCCACACCGCGCTCAGGATCGATCCGGCCTACTCCGGCCCGGTCATCCATGTGCTCGATGCCTCGCGCGCGGTCGGTGTCTGTTCAAGCCTTGTCTCGGACACGCTGCGCGAGACCTATGTCGCAGACGTGGCCAATGATTATGAGGCCATTCGCAGCCAGCGCTCGCAGGGCCAGTCGGAGCTTGCCACCCTTGCCGAGGCAAGGACCAATGCGCGGGCGATCGATTTCGCCGCCCAGCCGCCAGTGCCGCCCAGGGCCACGGGCCGCTGGGTGTGGGAGGAATGGCCGCTCGCCGACCTCGTTCCCTTCATCGACTGGACACCCTTCTTCCGCGCCTGGGAGCTGCATGGCACCTATCCCCAGATCCTTGACGATCCCGTGGTCGGCGAGGCGGCACGCAATCTTTGGCGCGACACCGAACCGATGCTTGAGCGGATTGTCGAGGAAAAATGGCTGACCGCGAAGGGCGTTGCCGCCATCTGGCCAGCCCGGCGCGACGGGGATGACGTGCTTGTCTTTGCCGACGAGGACCGTGCCGAGCCTGTTGCGCGGCTGCCCTTCCTGCGCCAGCAGGTGAAGAAGCGGCCAGGGCGGCCGAACGACTGCCTGGCCGACTTCGTGTCACCCGGGGCCGACTGGATTGGCGGCTTTGCCGTCACCGCCGGGCATGGCATCGAGGAGCGGCTGGCTGCGTTCCAGGCCGCCCATGACGATTTTTCCGACATCCTGCTCAAGGCGCTGGCCGACCGCTTCGCGGAAGCCTTCGCTGAAGCGCTGCATCTGAAGCTGCGGCGCGAGCTTTGGGGTTATGAGGCCCCGGGCCCCATCGACTATCCGGGCCTCATCCGCGAGCAATACAAGGGGATCCGCCCGGCGCCGGGCTATCCGGCCTGTCCGGACCACAGCCTGAAGCCATTGCTGTTCGATCTTCTCGATGCAACCGCTGCGACCGGGATCACGCTGACCGAGAGCTTTGCGATGTGGCCGACGGCAGCCGTCTCGGGCTTCTATTTCGCACATCCCGAGAGCCACTATTTCGGAGTGGCGCGCATCGGCGAGGATCAGCTGCACGAGTATGCAGCGCGCCGCGGGGTTCCGCTCGACCAGGCCCGCCAGTGGCTGAGGCCCAATCTCGACTGAGCGACACTTTCAACGGCGCAAAAAGCAAGCCGGCCGGACGAAGTCCGGCCGGCCAGGAGTCGGGGGGTCAGATGCGCTCCGGGGCAGGCGCCGGCGCGTCCGGCGTGTCGGCAGAGCCCTCGGCCGGCTGTTCGGCAGGCTGCGTGGTGGGTTGCGTCGGGTCGGCGACGGGAGCCGTGGTAACGGCTGTCTCGTCCTGCGGCGCGGGAAGTTGTTGTTCAGCCGGCGGGTTCGCCAGCGCAGGCACGGCAGCGGACAGCGCAAATGCGCTCAGCACAAGGTGCAGCTTCATCACATTCTCCTTTTGACATGACCGCCTTTACTGGTCGGGGCAGAAATAGTTTGCTTGTGCTCCTCTTGCCACACGCGAACGGACAAGCCGTTCGTCTTGCAGGATGGAATGCTGCCTCTTCCGACAGGCCGGTTTGTTCCGCCGACAGACGGTTCAGCCGGATCGCTCAGTCGGCGGCCATGCGCGAGCGGATCGCCCAGAAGGGCGGGGTGACGGGCCGGCCCGAACAATGCTGTTCGACGAGATCAAGGACAGCCCGGGTCACCGACGGCAGGTCGAGTGTGCGGGCGTCGTCCAGCGGGAACCAGGCGAGCTCGGCAAGCTCGCGGCTGTCCTGCGGCTCCTGGTGGGCGAGATGGCTGGCATCGCACAGGAAGAAGCGCGCGTCGAACCTGCGCGGCCGGCCCGGGGGCGTGATGGCGCGCGCGACATAGGCAAGGCCCGAAAGATCCGCCCGATAGCCGCTGCCGCAGAAACGTTCCCAGCCTCCAGGCGCCCTGACCGGGTCGCCTGGCCGGCCCAGGATCAGGCCAGTCTCCTCGAACGTCTCGCGCACGGCTGCCAGCGCCAGCGCGCGGGCAAGCCGTTCGGGCGAGCGGCGCGGCCGGGCGGGTCGCTCGCCGACGGCTGCTGCCACCTCGGGCGGGAGATCGGCGCCCACCGGCGCGTGCCAGTCGCAGCGATCGAGGCGTCCGCCGGGAAACACCCACTTGCCGGGCATGAAGGCGTGTCCGCCCGCCCGCCTGCCCATCAGCAGCTCGGGCGCTCCCCGGTCCCGGCGGACGAGGATGAGCGTTGCGGCATCGCGCGGTCGCATGGCGGCAAGGTGCGCGAGATGCTGTCGTCGCGCCAGCCTGTCGCATCGGCGAGGTCCATTGAACCGAAAGGTGCGAGGGTCTAGGCGCTCGGCACCATGGCTGTTCATTTCCACGAAGGGGACCTGCCCCACGGCCTGCTGGCCGATGGTCCCATCGCCATCGATACCGAGACCCTCGGGCTTGTGCCCCATCGTGACCGGCTGTGCCTCGTGCAGTTGAGCGACGGCTCGGGCGACGAGCATCTGGTGCGCTTCGCCGGCGATTATGCCGCACCCAACCTGCGCGCGCTCCTTGCCGATCCCACCCGGCTCAAGCTCTATCATTTTGCGCGCTTCGATCTTGCCGTCCTGCGCCACTATCTCGGGGTGTGGGCAGCGCCCGTCTATTGCACCAAGACGGCCTCGCGCCTGGTGCGCACCTACACCGACCGGCACGGGCTCAAGGATCTGGTGCGCGAGCTGCTGGGGGCGGAAATCTCCAAGGCGCAGCAGTCCTCGGACTGGGGGGCAGCAACGCTGAGCGACGCGCAGAAGGACTATGCCGCCTCCGACGTGCGCTATCTCCATCGCCTGAAGGCCCTGCTCGACGTGCGGCTGGAACGCGAAGGGCGCACGGCGCTTGCGCAGGCCTGCTTCGATTTCCTTCCCGCACGTGCCGAGCTGGATCTTGCCGGCTGGCCCGAAGTCGACATCTTCGCCCATGTCTGACGCAGCAGCCGGGCCCGCCGGGGATGCCTTTGCCTCCGGCCGCGCGGCAAGCGCCCGGCGCGAGGCGCGTCGCCGCGCGCTGATGCCGGGCGCCCCGCGCGACCGGTTCGTGCAACTGGCCAAGACAGGATTTCCGGCAGCCACCCTCCTGCTGTTCGCCAGCATCCTGTTCGTACCGCTCAACGATGTGCGGGAGCTGAGCTTCCTGCTGTCCAAGGACGCTGCCGGCGAAGCAGGCGAGCGGTTGCGGATCACCCGTGCGGAGTATCGCGGCAAGACCGCTGGCGGCGAGCCCTTTGCCATCACGGCAGCGAGCGCGGTCCAGAAGAGCAGCAGCGTCCCCGTGGTGATGCTCACCGATCTCGCGGCCCGGATCGAGCGCGCCGACGGCCCCTCGCGCTTCACGGCACCAAGGGGCCAGTTCTTCCTCGAGAAGGATCTGCTCGCCCTGTCCGGCCCGATCATCGCGGAAGGCGCAGGGGGCTACCGGATCGACGGCGAGCGGCTGGAAGTGGACATTGCCCGCAACCTCGTCTCGTCCGATGCGCCCGTCACGGGCCAGCTTCCCATGGGCAGCTTCTCCGCCGACACGCTCGAGGCCGACATCGACGGCCGCCGGGTCGTCCTGCAGGGCAGCGTGAAGATGCGCCTCCATCCGAAGCGCATGCCATGAAGGCCCTCGTGCTGGCGCTGGCGCTGCTGGCTGCTCCGGCAGCGGCCCAGACTCTCGCCTCCTCGGCGCTCAGGGGCCACGACAATCGCGCGCCCATCGATGTCGACTCCGACCGGATCGAAGTGCTGGTCCAGCAGAATCGTGCCATATTCTCGGGCGGTGTCCGGGTCAGGCAGGGCACGCTCTCGCTCGACGCCGCGCGCGTGACGGTCGTCTACGAGCGGGGGGCAGGCGCCGAGCCGGTGATCCGCCGGCTGGATGCCGAAGGCCAGGTGCGGCTGGCCTCGCCGTCGGAGCGGGCGACGGCGCGCTTTGCCATCTACGATGTCGAAGGCCGCATCCTGACGCTGATCGGCGGAGTCGAGCTGACGCGCGGGGCCGAGCGCCTCCAGGGCAACCGGCTGACGATCAACCTGGACACGGGCCGCTCCACGCTCGACGGTCGCACCTCCGATGGCAGCGGCGGGGGCCGCGTGACGGGCCGCTTCGCGGTTCCGGAAAGACGCTAGAAGCCGCGCGCGGCAAGCCATTCCTTCACGACGCCAACGGCTTGCGCCAGCCTGTCCGGCTGGAACGCATAGTAATGGGTGGCGCCGGCAATCGTCACGCGCGTCTTGTCGGCGGCACCCAGGGCCGCGAACAGCCGGTCGGCATGGCTTGGGGTGCAGGCATCGTCGGCGCTGTTGTCGACGACGAGCGTCGGCACGGTGCAGAAGGGGCCTGCGGCCAGCCCGTCGGCGCGCGACGTATCGATCCCCCATTGCGACAGCCAGGACCGCAGCGTGGAATAGCGCGCCAGCCCGCCCGGCGCATCGTTGATGTGCCTGGGATCTCCCAGATAGCAGCGGCCGGGTTCGCGATCATTGGGATCGATCGCCGGATCAAGCCAGCGCGGATCAGCCATGGTGCCATGGACGATGAAGGCCTGTTCGGCAGATGGGCCGAACCGCTGCTTCAGCAGCGCCAGCCGCTCGCGCGCCCACTCCGTGATGCGCCGGTTGCGCGCGACCTGCCGGGCGCGGAACGCCGCCACCCACTCGGCAGGATAGGGCGGGGCGGCCGGCGGCGGGTCGGCATAGAGATCCCACTCCGGGTCGCGCGCCAGCGGGTCC
>JBDNCK010000090.1:0-6996 GCA_046719675.1 Sphingomonadaceae bacterium
GCGCCCGTCCCGGCGCGCGTCCTCGCGCATGGCCTCCAGCTCTTCCGGGGTTGCATAGCAGCGATAGGCCCCGCCCGCCGCCAGCAGCGCTTGGGCAACGGCTGCGTGACGCTGCGTGCGCTCGGACTGGAAGACGACGGGCCGGTCGGGCGCCAGATTAAGCCATTCCAGGCTGTCGAGGATGGCGTGGATCGCCGCCTCGGTCGAGCGCGCCCGGTCGGTGTCCTCGATGCGCAACAGGAAACTGCCGCCGTGATGGCGCGCGAAGAGATAGTTGAAGAGCGCCGTGCGCGCACCGCCGATGTGCAGGAAGCCGGTTGGCGATGGCGCAAAGCGGACGACCGGCGGCTTCAGATCGCGATAGAGCGGGGAGTCGCTTGCAAGCATGCGCATTCCGTTCGATGATGAGCAAAGGGTCGGCCCACCGCGAAAGCGCGTTCGTGGCGACCGTTGCCGACGGCCTGTTGCAGAAAAGGACTGCCGGGGAAAGCGCGCGCTGGTCCTGGCGAGGGCGGCTTGCCGGGTTGCTGGAGGCCGAGCAGGCGCAATGGCCCGTGCTGGTGCCGGTCGCGCTCGGGCTTGGCATCTTCCTCTGGTTTGCGCTGCCCTTCGTGGCGCAGCGGCAGGCAGCGCTTCTGGCAGCGCTGGCGCTTGCGGTGGCGGGCCTTGCCTTCCGCAACCCCCTGCGCGCCTGGTGCGTGGCCGCCGGCCTTCTGGTCGCCCTTGGCCTCATCGTGGCCGAGGTGCGCAGCCTGCGGGTGGCAGCACCGGTTCTCCATCATCGCCTCACCCCGTTCGAGATGACGGGGATCGTCGAAGATGTGACCGACCGCCGCGGCGGGGAGGCCGTGCGCATCCGTCTCCTGCGTCCGGAAGACGGGGTGCGGTTCGACATCAGCCTGCGCGGCCGCCCGCCCGCCTTTGTCGAGCCAGGGGCCAGCATCGCCATTCCAGCGCGCTTCGAGCCAAGGCGCGGGCCGACCGTGCCCGGTGCCCATGATCCGGCCCGGCGCGCCTGGTTCGAAGGCGTGAGTGCCAGCGGAAGCGCCACGGGCCCGCCGCGCCTGCTTGCGCCAGCTGAGCCCACGGGCGCGGCCCTGCGCCTGAAGCAGCTGCGGCAGGCAACCGAGCGGTTCCTCGATGCCAGCCTGCCCGGGGCCTCTGGTCCGGTGGCGGCAGCGCTGGTGACCGGCAGCCAGGGGGGTATTCCCCAGGAATTGCGCCAGGCGATCATCGTCGCGGGCCTTGCGCATCTCCTGACGGTTTCGGGATTCCATGTCGGGGTTGTTGCAGGCGGGGCCTATCTGCTGGCGCGGCGCGCCCTGCTCCTGTGGCCGCGCGCGGCCCTGCGGCTCGACACGCGCGCCATTGCGGCTGCCATCGCGGTGATCATCGCCTGGGCCTATGTCGCGCTGTCAGGCGCCAATGTTCCCGCACTTCGGGCAGGTGTCACCATCAGTCTCGTGATGCTGGCGCTGGGCCTTGGCCGCGATCCCTTCTCGCTGCGGCTTGTCGCCCTTGCCGCGGCCGTCGTGCTCCTCGTCCGCCCCGAATCGCTCATGTCCGCCAGCTTCCAGCTGAGCTTCGCGGCTGTCACCGCGCTCGTGCTCCTGGCCAACAGCGCGCCCT
The DNA here is from genome assembly GCA_046719675.1 of Sphingomonadaceae bacterium. Lineage (GTDB taxonomy): Bacteria > Pseudomonadota > Alphaproteobacteria > Sphingomonadales > Sphingomonadaceae > Thermaurantiacus. The sequence goes on from JBDNCK010000090.1 coordinate 1,630, forward strand.
TCCGGCGCTGGCTCGGCCCCGGCGAGGAGGATCGCTGGTGGCGGCTGCTCAAGTGGGCGGGCGCGCTTGCCGTCTCGTCGCTGGTTGCCGAGCTTGTCCTCACCCCGATCGCTGCTGCCCACTTCGGGCGCGCGGGTGTCTATGGCGTGCTCGCCAATGTGCTTGCGATTCCGCTCACCAGCTTCCTCATCATGCCGCTGCTGGCGCTGCACCTGTTTCTTGGCGTCCTGGGGCTGGCGGGCCTGTCTGCGCCCTTGCTTTCCGCTGCGATTGGCTGGCTGGCCGGCATCGCCACAACGGTCGCAGGCCTTCCCGGCGCCAGCCTCGAGGTGCCGCTCGTCGCGCCGCTGGCCTTCGGGCTGGGGATCGCTGGCGCGCTGCTGCTGGCGCTCCTTGCCGGGCCATTGCGGCTTGCCGGCCTGCCGCTGCTCGTGGCCGGGGTTCTCGTCCACCTGCTGGCGCCCCGGCCGGATCTCTTCGTGGCGCCGGATGGCCGGCAGGTGGGGCTCGTCGCGCCCGATGGCACGGTTCATCTCGGGCGCGGCAGCGGCCGCAGCTTCGTCGCCCGCACCTGGATGGAAGCGGCCGGCACGCACATGACGGCGCGGCTCGACGACTGGCCCGGCGCCCGCTGCGACCGGGACGCCTGCTTCGTGCCGGTTGCGCCCTCCTTCCGCCTTGTCTTCGTGCGCCGGGAGGAGCGGATCGGCCGCGAGGTGCTTGCCAGCCTGTGCCGCGAGGCCGATCTTGCCGTCGGCGGGCGGCTGGATCCGGACGTCTGCCAGCCGCGCTGGCTGCTTCTCGACCAGCAGGAGCTGCTGCTCAAGGGGGCAACGCTGGTGGACATGAAGCGGCGCCGGATCGTCACCCAGGGGGCGCGGGCAGGCGATCATCCCTGGAGCCCGGCGGCTCTTCCCGGTGAGCAGAAGACCCTGCTAGGAGGGTCGCGATGGGTGGAGCCGCTCGCCGAATAGGGGATCTGAGCGAGGCCGAGGCGGACTCGGAGCTCAAGCTGCTCAGGGCGCAGATCGAGGAGGCGAACCGGCTTTACTATCAGGAGGATGCACCCGCGATTCCGGATTCGGCCTATGATGCGCTGATGCAGCGCCTCGCGGCCATCGAGGCGCGCTTTCCGCACCTCGCGTCGGCGGACAGCCCGACGGCAAGGGTGGGCGCGGCGCCCGCCTCCGGTTTCGGGCAGATCGCCCATGCGCGGCCCATGCTCAGCCTCGACAATGCCTTCGACGAGGCGGACGTGCAGGACTTCGTGGGCCGGGTGCGGCGCTTCCTGTCGCTTCCGCCCGACGCGCCGCTCCTCCTCACGGCGGAAGCGAAGATCGATGGCCTCTCGCTCTCGCTGCGCTATGAGGATGGCGCGCTGGTCTCCGCTGCCACGCGCGGGGATGGCGCCGTCGGCGAGGATGTGACCGCCAATGCCCGGACGATTGCCGAGATCCCCCATTGGCTGGCAGGCGACGCACCGGCCATTCTCGAGGTGCGCGGCGAGGTCTATCTCGGCTGGGCGGATTTCGAGGCCCTGAACGCCGCTCAGGAAGCTGCCGGCCAGAAACGCTTCGCCAACCCCCGCAATGCCGCCGCCGGCTCCTTGCGCCAGCTCGATCCGCAGGTGACGGCGTCGCGGCCGCTTCGCTTCCTTGCCCATGGCTGGGGCGAAGTGAGCGCACCGCTGGCGCTATCCCAGTTCGACGCGATGCAGGCGATCGCTGCCCTCGGCTTTCCCGTTTCCGACACGCTCGTGCGGGTGGCAACCGTGGAGGAGGCGCTTCAGGTCCACGCCGCGCTCCTCGCCAGGCGCGCAACGCTCGGCTTCGACATCGACGGCGTCGTCTACAAGGTGGATGATCTCGCCCTGCAGGAGCGGCTTGGCTCTGTCGCCCGTTCGCCGCGCTGGGCGATCGCCCACAAGTTTCCCGCCGAGCAGGCGCTGACCCGGCTGCTTGCCATCGAAATCCAGGTGGGGCGCACCGGCGCGCTCACACCGGTCGCCCGGCTGGCGCCGGTGTCGGTGGGCGGTGTCGTCGTCACCAACGCCACGCTCCACAACGAGGACGAGATCGGCCGGCGCGACGTGCGGGTGGGCGACCTGGTGCTGGTGCAGCGGGCGGGCGACGTCATTCCCCAGATCCTCGGGCATCGCACCCCGGCAGCCGAACATGCCGCGCTTCCTCCCTTCGTCTTTCCGGACCGCTGCCCGGAATGTGGCAGCCACGCCGTGCGCGAGGATGGCGAAGCGGTGCGGCGCTGCACCGGCGGGCTCACCTGCCCGGCGCAGCGGCTGGAGCGGCTGAAGCACTTCGTCTCCAGGCGTGCGCTCGACATCGAGGGGTTCGGAGCCGAACGGGTGGAGCAGTTCGTCGCGCTCGGCTGGCTCGACGGCCCGGCCGACATCTTCCGGCTTGCCGCCCGGCGCGAGGCGCTCCTTGCCATGAAGGGCTGGAAGGAAACCAGCGTCGACAAGCTGCTGGCCAGCATCGAGGCCCGCCGCCAGCCGCCGCTCGACCGCTTTCTCTTCGCGCTCGGCATCCGGCATGTCGGAGACGTGACCGCGCGGGACCTCGCCCGCGCCTTCGGAACATGGGACCGGTTCCAGGAGCTGCTCGACGCCCTTGTCGCCCATGACCCGCCGGCGGCCCCCGGCGAGCAGGCCGACCGGCACGCAAGGCGGGTGGCAGCCGAGCGCGCCGCGCTTGTCGGCGTGGCAGGCGTGGGCCCGGAAGTCGCGAACGCGCTGCGCGAATTCTGGGTCGAGTGCCACAATCGCGAAACGCTCAGGAAGCTGCTCGCCGAAGTGCAGCCGCAGCCCGTGCAGCTGGAAACCCGGGCCTCGGCAATCGCGGGCAAGACGCTGGTCTTTACTGGCACCCTCGAGACGATGAGCCGCGACGAGGCGCGAGCCCTTGCCGAGCGGCTGGGGGCGCGGCCGGCGGCAAGCGTCTCGGCAAGGACGGACCTGGTGGTTGCCGGGCGCGACGCTGGCGCGAAGCTGCGCAAGGCACAGGAGCTTGGCATCGAGGTGATCGACGAGGCCAGCTTCCGGGCCCTGGCGAGCGAACAGGAGGCATAACTTCCCAGCATTGATTTCATGCATGTGGATGCGATGAAATCAGACTGCTTCGCTCCCATATCAGGGTCCGAAAGGAGAACAACATGCCACAGACCATGCTTCAGCCCGATCTTCGGATCGGCGATTTCGATGGCCATTCCCTCCGGCTGCTCCGGCAGCGCCGGGCGCGGCGGGTCAGATTGACCCTGCCGAACGCAGCGCTGCCGCTGTTCCACGCCTGGCGGCCCTGACGGCGGCCAGGGGCGCCGTCCGTCGGGCCCTGCCCCGGCGGACGAGCGTGAGGACTGGCCATTCGCCGCGCGTGCGGCTTACCAGCCGGAAGCCGCGCGCCCGATAGGCGGCCTCGATCCGGCAGCGCTGGCCTGAGAGAAGGCCGGCGAGCACCAGCCGGCCGCCCGGGCGCACGGCATGAGACAGACCTTCGGCAAGCGCCAGCAGCGGCGCCATCAGGATGTTCGCCAGCACCAGGTCGAAGGGCGCCTGCCTTCGCAGCATGGCGACGGGAAGCCCGGCGCCGGTTCGCAGCCTGATGGTGCCGGCCCGGTTGCCGCGCGCATTTGCACGCGCAACCGCCACCGCCACGGGATCGACGTCGGTGGCCATGACGTGCGCCCGCCGGTCCGCCCGGGCGGCTGCGATCGCCAGCACGCCCGAGCCCGTTCCGAGATCGAGCACATGACCGAGGCGCTGACGGCGGCGCAGCCGGTCGATGGCCAGCAGGCAGCCAAGGGTGGTTGCGTGCTGGCCGGTGCCGAAGGCAAGCCCGGCATCGATGCGGATCGCGATCTGCCCGGGGCGGGCCTGTCCTCTCTGCTCGCCGGTGTGGACATGGAAGCGCCCGGCATTGACTGGCACCAGGCCCGCCTGGCTCAGGGCGAGCCAGTCCGCGTCGGCCTCTTGCGCAACCGACAGGGGCGATCCCGCGCCGGCAAGGGCCGCAAAGGCGGCGAGCAGGGCCGCGTCGGGCGCATCTTGCATATGCAGCGCCAGTTCCCAGCCGTCCTCCGTTTCGGTGGCCGAGAGGATGGGGGGTGGTGCGATGCCGGGAAAGGGCTCCTCGATCAGCAGCAGCCGCTCGGCTGCGGCGCGGCTGACGCGCGTGCGAACCGTCCAGCTGGTCAGACGAGGCGCTCCCGGATGGCGGCGAAGGCCTGCGCCTCGCGCTCGGGGAAGCTGCCGCCAATCCGGACCGGCTCGATGCCGCGCGCGGCAAACTCGGCCTCGACGATGGCGTGAAACCGTTCGCGCGCATCCGGGTCGCCGAACATGCGCAGCCGGTCCGGGATGAAGGGAGTGTCGGGCAGGAACAGGAGGTGCAGGTCGCCCAGCGACGGCGTTTCGGCAAGCTCAGGATCGCGCCCGCCGAAGAGCATCGTGGCCCAGGCCGTCGTCATGACGATGTCGGTATCCTCGATGAGGAGGGCGGGTTCATGGGCCGCGGCTTCCTCCGCGAGCCGGCGGTGCCCCTCGGCAATCCGGTGATGATCGGCAAGAGTCAGTTCGCGGTTGACGACATCGGTCAGGTAGCGGCCATATTCGGGCACGATCACGCCCCGGAACGCGCCGGACAACCTGCCGGCCAGCACCGTCTTTCCCGTCGACTCGACGCCCGAGAGCACCACGCGCAGCATTGCGCGTGCCTGCTAGAGAAAGGGAGGTTGCCCTGTCCACTCATCGCTTTCAGGAAGGCCGGATGGGACGGGGCGAGCTGCTGCAGCCGGAAAGCGCGGAGGGTCGTGCGGCGCTTGCTGCCGTCCTGGGGCGGGCGCTTGCGCTGCCCGTTGAAGTGACCGAGGTGGTGGCGCTTTCGGGCGGTGCGTCGAGCGCGACCTGGGCGATCACGCTTGCCGCGGCTGGTGAATCGCGGCGCGCCATCGTGCAGCGCTCGGCCTCCACGGAACATGCGGGCCTGTCCCGGGCGACGCAGGCCGAGCTCCTCCGCCGCGCAGCCGCTCTTGGCGTGCCGGTCGCGCCGGTGCTTGCCGTGCCGGCCCCCGAAGACGCGCTGGGTGACTGCGTGATTACAGGCTTCGTCGCAGGGGAGGCGCTGGCGCCGCGCTGGCTGCGCGACCCGGCCCTTGCGCCGGCGCGCGGGAAGCTTGTCGGCCAGTGTGCGGCGGCCCTTGCCCGCCTCCATGCCGCACCGCTTGCGCACTGGGCCGATCTGCCGCTTTCCGGTGGCTCGGGGGCCGAGTTGCTCGCCCAGATGTTCGCGACCTATCGGCGCCTCGGCGTCGATGTCCCGGCCTTCGACCTTGCCTTTGCCTGGCTGAAGCCAGATC
>JBDNCK010000091.1:0-6989 GCA_046719675.1 Sphingomonadaceae bacterium
GGCCGGCTGGGCTTCGCCATGGCCGCCTGTTTCGCGATCGACGAAGCCGGCCTGAACGCCGGCGTCGCCAGCGGGCAGGCCAAGGCTGGCCACCCCGCCCCGGCGGCCAGCAGCGAGGCTGTCAGGGGCACCCCGGATGCACGCCCAGCCAATCGCCGGGAAGGGGAAAGGAACGGCTGATGCATCTGCCATGAGGCATGGTCCGGATGGCCCTGGCCGCTGCCACCTGCATCGCCCCGTTCAGGATCGGGCGTGACTTCGGGCGCGCTGCCTTCCAATGCGGAACCCGCGCTGGCGTGGAAGAACCGGAAGCGGCACTGGCCGCGATCCTGCCTTCTTCGTGCCTGGCCAGCCGCCCGGGTGGCAGCCCGGAGCGCGCAGCCATGCCCTTCAGCTGCGCGTGCCCTCGCGCCGCGCCATGAAGGCCAGGCGCTCGAAGAGCATCACATCGGCCTCGTTCTTGAGCAGCGCGCCATGGAGCGGCGGGATGAGCTTCCGGGGATCGCGCTCGCGCAGGGTCTCGACGGGGAGATCCTCGTGCAGGAGCAGCTTCAGCCAGTCGAGCAGCTCCGAGGTGGAGGGCTTCTTCTTGAGACCGGGCACCTCGCGGATGTCGTAGAAGATGGTGAGCGCCTCGGAGACCAGCTGCTTCTGGATGTCGGGGAAATGGACGCGCACGATCGCCTCCATCGTCTCGCGGTCCGGAAACTTGATATAGTGGAAGAAGCAGCGCCTGAGGAAGGCGTCGGGAAGCTCCTTCTCGTTGTTGGAGGTGATGATGACGATGGGCCGCTGGGTGGCCTTCACCGTCTCGCCGGTCTCGTAGACGAAGAACTCCATGCGATCGAGTTCCTGGAGCAGGTCGTTGGGGAACTCGATGTCGGCCTTGTCGATCTCGTCGATGAGCAGCACCGGAAGCTCGGGCGAGGTGAAGGCCTCCCACAGCTTGCCGCGCCTGATGTAGTTGGAAATGTCCTGGACGCGCGGGTCGCCCAGCTGGCTGTCGCGCAGGCGCGAGACGGCGTCATATTCATAGAGGCCCTGCTGGGCCCTGGTGGTGGACTTCACATGCCACTCAATGAGCGGCGCGCCGAAGGCCTGCGCGATTTCCTGGGCCAGCACCGTCTTGCCGGTGCCGGGTTCGCCCTTCACCAGAAGCGGCCGGCGCAGCGTGGCAGCGGCATTGACCGCCACCTTGAGATCGTCGGTTGCGACATAGCTTCCAGTGCCCGAAAACCGCATGGGAGTGCCTCCTGCCAGCGCATCTTGTGGCGGCTCGGTCGCGGCCATGCAATCGCGGATTTGGGAGGGCTTGCGCGCGGCCGTTTGCCGCCGCATGAAGCAGGCCCATGGACACAATGCCCGCGGGCCCGGCTGCACCCGCCCCGCCGCTGCAAGGCCGGCCGACCATTCTCGGGCATCCGCGCGGCCTGTTCGTGCTCTTCTTTGCCGAGATGTGGGAGCGCTTTTCCTATTACGGGATGCGCGCGCTCCTCATCTTCTATCTGACGAAGCACTGGCTGTTCTCGGACAGCCAGGCAGCGCTCGTCTATGGCGCCTACACCAGCCTCGTCTACATCACGCCGGTGCTCGGGGGCTGGCTGGCAGACCGCTACCTCGGGCAGCGCAAGGCCGTGCTCTACGGCGCGGTGCTGCTCACCATGGGCCATTTCCTGATGGCCTTCGAGGGCGAGGGCGGGCAGGCGGACCCGGCGATCAACATCTTCTGGGCAGCCTTGGCCTTCATCATCGTAGGCTCGGGCTTTCTCAAGGCGAACATCTCCGTCATCGTCGGGCAGCTCTATCCCCGGACCGATGTCCGCCGCGACGGGGCCTACACGATCTTCTATGTCGGCATCAATGTGGGCGCAGCGCTTGGCACCATCGTGGCTGGCTATCTCGGGGAAACCTATGGCTGGGCCTATGGGTTCGGCGCTGCCGGCCTGGGCATGCTGCTCGGGCTTGTCGTGTTCGTCCTTGGCAAGCCGCTGCTCGAGGGCAGGGGCGAGAGCCCGGCGCCCGAGGCCCTTGACCGCGCCATTGCCGGCGTGCGCTTCGAGCTGTGGATCTATGCGCTGAGCCTGCTGGCCGTGGCCGGAATCTGGCTCCTGATCCAGTTCCAGGGCTTCTACGGGCAGCTGCTGCTTGCCGGCGGGACGCTGCTGCTGCTCTATGTGCTGCGCGAGGCAGCGCGGCTCGACCGGCACGCGCGCGAGCGGATCTACGCGCTTCTCTTCCTGATCGCGCTGCAGCCCATCTTCTGGGGGCTGTTCGAGCAGGCGGGCGGATCGATCAATCTCTTCACCGACCGCTATGTGGACCGGGGCGGCGTGCCTGCCACCATCTTCCAGTCCATCAACCCCATCTACATCATCCTCCTCGGGCCGCTGTTTGCCGGCATGTGGACCTGGCTTGCGCGGCGCGGCCTTGAACCCTCGACTCCGGCGAAGTTCGGGCTTGCCCTCGTGCAGGTCGGCTTTTCCTTCGTGCTGCTCGTCTGGGGGGCGAACAGCGTCGGCCCGGCCGCGCTGGTGCCCGTTGTCTTCATCTTTCTCCTCTATCTCTTCCAGACGACGGGCGAACTCTTCCTGTCGCCGGTGGGGCTATCAGCCATGAACCGGCTGGCGCCCCGGCACATGGCAAGCCTCATCATGGGCGCCTGGTTCTACGCCGCGGCCGGTGGCAACTATGTGGCCGGGCTCATCGGCCGTGCCACCGGCGGGGAGGAAGGCGAGATGACCCGCGCCGGTGCGCTTGCCATCTATTCCGAGATCGGCTGGATCACCATCGGCACGGGCCTTGTGGTGCTGCTGGTTTCGCCGTTCGTGCGGCGGCTCATGCATCTGGAGACCCTTGCAGACGACGAGACTCCGCAGGCCAGCATGCAGGCACAGGAAGGGCAGGCACAGGAAGGGCAGGCGCGGGAAGGAATGCGGGCGTGAAGGCAGGATGGATCGTGGGGGCAGCAGCGCTTGCGCTGGTTGCCTCGCCGCTCGAGGCGCGGCGGACGCGAGGCGAGGAACAGCAGGCAGCCCCATCAGCGCGCGGGCTTCCCGCAGACGAGGCCTTTGCCTCGAGCTACCGCCCCTTTCCGGGCGTTCCCACCGTGATTGCCAATGTCACCATCTATGACGGCAAGGGCGGGCGGATCGACAATGGCGCCATCCGCTTCGAGGATGGCCGCGTGACTGCCGTCGGCCAGACGGTGCGCACCGACGGCGCAACCCTGATCGACGGGCGCGGCAAGTGGGTGACGCCGGGCATCATCGATGTCCACTCGCACCTGGGCAACTATCCCTCGCCCGGGGTGCCGGCCCATTCCGACGGCAATGAGGTGACGGGGCCGGTGCGCTCGGAAGTCTGGGCGCTGCACGGCGTCTGGCCGCAGGATCCGGGCTTCTCGCGCGCGCTTGCCGGCGGGGTCACCGTGCTGCATGTGCTGCCGGGCTCGGCCAATCTCTTCGGCGGGCGCGGGGTCACGCTCAAGAATGTGCCCGGCGTGACCGGCCTCGACATGCTGATGCCGGGCGCGCCCTGGTCGCTCAAGATGGCGTGCGGCGAGAATCCCAAGCGCGTCTATGGCAGCCGCAACCAGATGCCGGGCAGCCGCATGGGCAATGTCGCCCTCATGCGCCAGACCTGGGCGAACGCGGAGAAATACAGGAGCGACCGGGCAAGGCCTGGGCCGCAGTTCCGGCGCGACCTGCAGCTGGAAACGCTGGCCGACGTGCTCGATGGCCGCATCCTCGTGCAGAACCACTGCTACCGCGCCGATGAAATGGCGATGATCATCTCGATGACGAAGGAGTTCGGCTACAGGGTCGCAGCCTTCCATCACGCGGTCGAGGCCTACAAGATCGCGCCGCTCCTGGCGCGGGAGGGCATCTGTGCCGCGCTCTGGGCCGACTGGTGGGGCTTCAAGATGGAAAGCTATGACGGCATCCGGGAAAATCTCCCGTTCGTGCATGCCGCAGGCGGCTGCGCCGTCACCCATTCCGACGATGCGCACGGCATCCAGCGGCTGAACCAGGAAACGGCCAAGGCGCTGGCCGATGGCCGGCGCATGGGCCTTGCAATCCGGGACGAGGAGGCGTGGACCTGGATCGGGATCAATGCAGCCAAGGCGCTTGGCATCGAGGACAAGGTGGGAAGCCTCGAGCCGGGCAAGCAGGCTGACGTGGTGCTGTGGAACGGCGATCCGCTCTCCGTCTATTCGCGGCCGGAGAAGGTGTGGGTGGATGGTGCGCTGCTGTATGACGCCGCCGACCCGCAGCGCAGGCCCGTCTCCGACTTCGAGCTTGGCCAGGTGGGCGAGGGGGATGTGAAATGAGGCGGCTTCTCCTTGCGCTTGCCCTGCTTGCAGCGCTGCCGGCAGCCGCGCAGGAGCGGCTGGCGATTGCCGGCGGGCGGGTGGTGACGAATGTGGGAGCCCCGGTGGAAGGCGGCACCGTGCTGGTTGCGGGCGGGCGCGTGGAACGCGTGCTGCCGGCAGGCCAGCCGGTGCCGCCGGGCTACACGCGCGTGGATGCAGCGGGCAAGTGGGTGACGCCGGGCATCATCGCCGGCATTTCCCAGATCGCCGCCGTCGAGGTGAACGCGGTGGAAAGCACCAACGAAACGGTCGCCAGGAACGCGCCGACGTCAGCTGCGCTCAACCTTGCCGCCGGCCTCGATTTTTCCGAGACCAACATCCCGGTGAGCCGCATCGAGGGGGTGACGGCGGCCGTCACCGCGCCTTTCCCCGGGCGCACCATCTTCGCCGGGCAGGGCGCGATCGTGTCGCTTGCCGAAGGGGAGACGCGGCCGCTTCGCGCGCGCGCCTTCCAGCATGTCGCCTATGGCGAGCTGGGCGCGCGGATTGCCGGCGGCTCGCGGCCGGCCGCCTGGGCGGAGATCCTGAACGCGCTGGAGGAAGCGCGGCGCATCCAGACCGGCGTGGTTTCCCCCATGCGGGACCAGCATCGCGACCTGCGGGTCTCGCGCGACGATGCCGAAGCGCTGGTGCCGGTGCTGGCGGGCACCATGCCGCTCCTGGTGCGGGTCAACCGGGCCGCCGACATCCGCCAGGTGCTGACGCTCCGGCAAAGCTATCCGGGCATTCGCCTGGTGCTGGTGGAGGCAGCCGAAGGCTGGATGGTGGCGAACGAGATTGCCGCCGCCAATGTGCCCGTCATCATGCTGGGGATCGAGAATCTGCCCCGCCAGTTCGAGACGCTCGGCTCGACCATGTCGGCGGTGGGGCGGCTGGTGGCCGCCGGCGTGCGGGTTGCGCTCGGCACGCCGGATCTCGATGCCAGCTTCCAGCCGCGCCTGCTGCCGCAATATGCCGGGAACCTGGTAGCACAGGGGCGGCTTCCGGGCGGCACCGGCCTCAGCTGGGACCAGGCGTTCGCGACCATCACCCGCGCGCCGGCGGACATCTTCGGGCTTGCCGACATGGGCCGGATCGCACCCGGCGCGCGCGCCGACCTCGTGATCTGGTCCGATGATCCGCTGGAGTTCCGCGGCAAGGCGGAGGCCGTCTATATCGGCGGCCGGCCGCAGCCGATGGAAAGCCGCCAGACCAGGCTCGCGCGGCGCTATTTTCCCGGCCAGAGCGAGGATCTGCCGCCGGCCTACCGCCGCTGATCAGGGCGCCTTCAGGCCCTGCGGCTCGCTGTCGCGGTGGAGGATGGTGCGCCGGTAAAGATGCCAGGTGGTGTGGCCGATGACCGGAAGCGTCACGAAGAAGCCGAGGAAGAAGGTCGCAATCGACCCGCCCACCATCACGCCGATGATGAGCGCGAAGAACAGCATGGTGACGGGATTGCGCACGACGGCCTTCACCGAGGTGGCCAGCGCCGTCATGAAATCGACATCGCGGTCAAGAAGATGGGGAATCGCGGTCACGCTGACCGTAAAGGCCGTCCCGGCGAGGACTGCGCCGGCAAGATTGCCCCAGATCCACAGCGGCCGCGCATCGGCGGAAAAGACCCGCGCGAGAAACTCGCCGAAGCTTGCCGGCGCAACCGGGAAGGTGAGCGCATAGACCCAGCCCGCCGTGCGCATCCAGACGATCATCAGGAAGATGAGGACGCCGCCAAAGAGCAGCAGCTGGGTGCCGCCGTGGCGGCGAAAGGAGGTGAGGATGGCGGCGCGCTCCAGCGGCTCGCCTGCCTCAAGGCGGCGGGAAATCTCGTAGAGGCCGACCGCCGTGGCCGGCCCCAGCAGCAGGAAGCCGGCGATGGCGGGAAAGATCAGCTCATATTCCCGGATGAAGAGCAGCAGCGCGACAAGCCCCAGCCCGCCCACCACGTAGAAGGCGGCAAAGAACAGGCCATACCAGAAGCTTGCCCGGAAATCGCGCACGCCGCGGTGCAGGCAGTCGAAGACATCGCCAGGGTGCAGGTTCCGGATGGCCGGCGGCGGCGTCCAGCCCTCGGGGATGAAGGCCGGCGCGGGATCCTGCTCGGGAAGATCCTCCGCCTGCGACGGATTGCCGTGTGCGGATGCATGGGTGCTCATCGCCTCGCCCTCTTGGCAGCCTCCAGTCCGACCGATAGGTAGGGGAAGCGTCTGTTGAGGAAAAGGGGCCTGTGTCGGCGACGAGCAACCCACCCGCCCAAGCGGCGCCAGCGCGAGCCACCGGGTATCCAGCGCGAGCCACCGGGTATCCAGCGCGAGCCACCGGGTATGAGGACGGTGTCGTCAAGCTCTTCGTGCTGGCGAGCCTGGCGATGGCAGTCCTCGGCATGTCGGCCGGGGTGTTCCTGGCAGCGCAGCTTGCCTGGCCGCAGCTCAATTTCTCCGAGTATGTGAACTTCGGGCGGCTGCGCCCGGTGCATACCAACGTCGTCATCCTCGGCTTTGGCGGCAATGCGCTCATCGGCACCTCGCTCTATGTCGCGCAGCGTACCAGCCAGGCGCGGCTGTTCGGCGGCATGTGGCCGGCCACCATCCTCTTCATCGGGTTCAACACGCTCGCCGTGATTGCCGTCGTCGGCTATCTC
>JBDNCK010000092.1:0-6964 GCA_046719675.1 Sphingomonadaceae bacterium
GCGCGAGACTAGGCGGCCCATGGCGCCGGCACCGGCCAGCCGCGCGGCCGCCGCCTCGATCCCGGCGCGGGTGTCGCGGCTGGCCGCGGCCTTGAGCGCTTCGGCGCGCTGGCGCAGCCCGAGCGCAAGGAGGAAGCTGCCCTGGTCGGCCACGCCGAAGGGGGTAGCGCCGGCGCGTGCCGCCGCATGCGCGATTGCAGCGAAATCGACATGGGCGGTCACGTCGCCCTCGCCCAGGCTTTCCAGCGGATCGGCGGGCTGGCCGTCGCGGATGGCCTGCAGCGTGTCGCCGATGGCCGGGCCGAGATGGCCATAGTCGATGACGAGGGCAGCACCCCCTTGCGCGGCGAGGCGGCGGGCAAGCGTCGAGACGAGCTGCTCGGCGGCGAAATTGCGCTCGAAGACGCTGCCGGGTGCAGCGTCGCGGATGGCATCGGGGATCATGGCGAGCTTGACCGGCTCGATCGCCTGGAAGGCGAGGCGGTCGCCCTGCGCGACGACGGTGCGGACCGTCCAGCCCAGCGCATTGCGCTCGAACTGGGTGACGGGAAGCGCATCGAGGAACTCGTTGGCAAAGACGAGGAGGGGCCGATCGGCAGGCAGCGTCTCGGGGTGGGCGTGGAACCGGGCGGCGGGCACCGCGCGCTGCTGGGCGAGGCGCAGGGCCGGCGACGTCTCGACGAAATGGACCGGCGCTGCAAGGCCGGCGCGTGCGAACACCCGCAGCATGTCCGACATGAGCGTGCCGCGGCCCGGCCCCAGCTCGACGAGGTGGATGTCGGGCTTGCCGGCGCGCTGCCACAGATCGACCGCCCAGGCGGCGAGCAGCTCCCCGAACATCTGCGAAATCTCGGGCGCGGTGGCGAAATCGCGCATCAGGCCGGGGTGGTTGGCATAGTAATGGGCATTGCCGAGCGCCATGGCGCGGGCAAGCGGCATCGGGCCCTGCGCGCGGATGCGCTGCGCGAGCTGCTGCGGGAAGCCCGCAGCGGAAGGCCCGCCTGCGCTCATGCGGCGGGCCTCATGGGGTGGCGGGCGTGCGGCGGCGGACCGACCAGACGTGCCACAGCCCGAAGAGGATCATGGGGACGCTCAGCGTCTGGCCCATGGTGAGGCCGGTGGCAAGCGTGCCGAGCTGGATGTCGGGCTCGCGGAAGAATTCGACGGCGAAGCGGAACAGCCCGTAGAGGCCGACGAACAGGCCACCGAGCAGGCCCGGCTTCAGCCGCGCGTCGGTGCGCCAGAAGAGGAAGGACAGGAGCGCGAGCAGGACGGCGCCTTCGAGCGCGGCCTCGTAGAGCTGGCTGGGGTGGCGCGGATAGGGGCCGGCGCCGGGGAAGATCATGCCCCAGCTGCCGTCCGTCACCCGGCCCCAGAGCTCGGCGTTCACGAAATTGGCCAACCGGCCGAGCAGGAGACCGATGGGGGTGACGACGGCGACATAGTCGAGCACCCGCCACACGGCGAGGCCCTGGGCGCGGCAGTAGAGGACGATGGCGAGGATGACGCCGACAAGGCCGCCGTGGAAGGCCATGCCGCCTTCCCAGAGCTGGAGGATCTTCAGGGGATCGGCGAGATAGGTGGCCGGATCGTAGAAGATGACATAGGCAAGCCGGCCGCCGGCGATGACCCCGATGGTGCACCAGGTGACGAGATCGTCGACATGGCGCTTTTCCATCGGGCTTCCGGGCCGGCGGATCATGCGAAGCAGCAGCCACCAGCCAAGGAGGATGCCGGCGATATAGGCAAGGCTGTACCAGCGCAGCTCGAGGGGGCCGATGGCAAGGGCCACGGGATCGAGGCCGAGGCTTGTCCATTCGACAGGTGGCTTCAAAAAGGGCATGGCGGCCGCCATAGGAGGGCGCGCAGCCAAGCGCCATGGGGATGGAGAGGATGATGAGCGAGACACCGGAACTTGCAGCCTTCCGCAGCGAGGTGCGGGCGTGGCTGGCAGCCAACTGCCCCGAGGAGATGCGGCAGCCGGTGCGCTCGGATTCCGACATCTGCTGGGGCGGGCGCCGGTTCGTCTTTTCCAGCCCGGCGCAGAAGCTGTGGATGGAGCGGATGGCAGCGCGCGGCTGGACCGTTCCGGAATGGCCGAAGCAATATGGCGGCGGCGGGCTTTCGAAGGACGAGGCCAAGGTGCTGCAGCAGGAGATGCGCAGCCTTCGCGCGCGGCCGCCGCTGTCCTCCTTCGGGATCTGGATGCTGGGGCCGGCGCTGCTGAAATACGGGAACGAGGCGCAGAAGCAGGAACATCTGCCGAAGATCGCGCGCGGCGAGATCCGCTGGTGCCAGGGCTATTCCGAGCCGGGGGCGGGATCGGACCTTGCGTCCCTGCGGACGTCGGCCGTGCTGGAGGGCGATCATTATGTCGTGAACGGGCAGAAGGTGTGGACGAGCTATGCCGACAGGGCGGACTGGATCTTCTGCCTGGTGCGGACCGACCCGGACGCGCCCAAGCACCTCGGGATCAGCTTCCTGCTGTTCGACATGGAAAGCGAGGGCGTGTCCACGGCGCCCATCCGGCTGATTTCCGGTTCCTCGCCCTTCTGCCAGACCTTCTTCGACAATGTGCGGGTGCCGAAGGAAAACCTGGTGGGCGAGCCGGGCCGCGGCTGGGACATTGCGAAATATCTCCTCACCCATGAGCGGGAGATGATCGGCGGCATGGATTCCGGCGCTGCCGAGGGACGCGACGGGATCTCGCAGCTGGCCAAACGCGCGCTGGGCGTCGGCGAGGATGGCGTGCTGCCCGACGGGATGCTGCGCACCGATGTCATCCGGCAGGAGCTGGACAGCTGGGCCTTCGGGCTCACCATGGAGCGGGTGAAGGACGAGGCGAAGGCAGGCCACGGGATGGGGGCGCTTTCCTCCATGCTGAAATATTATGGCACCGAGCTCAACAAGCGGCGCATGGAGCTGATGATGTCGCTGCAGGGGACGGAGAGCCTGTTGTGGGAAGGGAAGGACCGCGAGGGTGACCTGGCGCGGGCCTGGCTGCGCAGCCGTGCAAACTCGATCGAGGGCGGGACGAGCGAAGTGCAGCTGAACATCATCGCCAAGAATGTGCTGCGGCTGCCGGCCGCCTGAGCCGGTCGCGTGGCCCCAGGGGAGGTTGAATGGCACTGGTACTCAATGACGACGAGCAGATGATCCGCGAGTCGGCGGAAGGCTTTTTCGCGGAACATGCGCCGGTGGCGGAGCTGCGGCGGATCCGCGATGCGAGGGATCCGGACGGCTTCGACCGCGGGCTGTGGGCGAAGATGGCGGAGATGGGCTTCGCTGGCGTTGCCATTCCAGAAGCGCATGGTGGCGCCGGGCTGGGGATGGTGGCGGCCGGCCTCATCCAGGAAGCGATCGGGCGCAATCTTTCGCTCTCGCCCTTCCTGTCGTCGAGCGTGCTGTCGGCAACCATCCTCGCCAAGGGCGGGTCGGAGGAGCAGAAGGCAGGGCTGCTGCCGAGGATGGCGGCGGCCGAGCTCATCGTGGCGCTGGCGTCGGATGAAAGGCCGCGCCACGCGCCTGCCCATGTCGCGACACGCGCAGAAGCCTCGGGCAACGGCTTCCGGCTGACGGGCACGAAACCTTTCGTGCTCGACGGGCAGGTGGCCGACCGGCTGATCGTGGCGGCGCGGACGTCCGGCGCGGACAACGAGCAGGCGGGGATCACGCTGTTTCTGGTCGACCCGAGGGCCGCGGGCGTGGCGGTCGAGGCGCGGTCGATGGTGGACAGCCGCAATGCCGCGCGCGTGACACTTGACGGCGTGCAGGTGGATGGCGCGGACGTGATCGGCGGCGTGGGCGAGGGCTATGCGCTGCTCGAGGCCGCGCTCGATGCCGGCCGCGCGTGCCTGGCCGCCGAAATGCTGGGCGTGGCGGACCGGTCCTTTGCGCTGACGGTCGATTATCTGAAGACACGCGAGCAGTTCGGGCGGCCGATCGGCAGCTTCCAGGCGCTGCAGCATCGGGCCGCGCATCTCTTCTGCGAGATCGAGCTGGCGAAGTCGGTGACGCTGAAGGCGCTGCGGGCGCTCGACGAAGGGGACATGCGCGCCCCCGTGTTCGCCAGCCTTGCCAAGGCGAAGGTGGGGGACGTGGCAAGACTGGCCACCAACGAGGCGGTGCAGATGCATGGCGGGATCGGCATGACCGACGATGCCGACATCGGCTTTTACATGAAGCGCGCGCGGGCTGCCGCCGAGACCTTCGGCGATTCGGCCTTCCATGGCGACCGCATTGCCCGCATCATGCGCTACTGAGGAGAGGACCATGGCGCTTACCGAACTGGATCATGCTCTGGATGCAGCAATTGCTGCAATCACCGCGCCCGGCGGGCAGCTTGGCGTGGGCCGGGCGACCATCCGCGGGGTGGACCTGCCGGTGTTCGAGAATGCCCCCCCGTCCTTGCGCGAATTCCTCGACTTCTTCCTGCCCGCCCATGCCGACAAGGAGTTCCTCGTCTACCAGGAGGAGCGGCTGACGTTCGCCGATGTGCGGCACGAGGCAATCCGCATTGCAGGGATGCTGCAGAACCGGGGCATCGCCAAGGGCGACCGGGTGGCGATTGCGATGCGCAACTATCCCGAATGGCTTTCCTGCTTCATGGGCGCGATCCGGGTGGGTGCCATCGTGGTGCCGATGAACGCCTGGTGGCAGACGGACGAGCTGGCCTATGGGCTCAGGGATTCGGGCGCGCGGCTGGCGCTGGTGGACGAGGAGCGGATGCGGCGGATCGCGGCAACCGGCCTTGGCCTGCCGATGGTGGCGGTGCGCACGAGCCGCGCGGTGGCCGCCGGGCATGGCGCGACCACGCTCGAGGATGCGCTGGCCGAGGCGCCGGCGGAGCCCTGGTATCTGCCGCCGCTCTACCCCGAGGACGATGCGACCATCATGTACACCTCCGGCTCGACCGGGGCACCCAAGGGGGCGGTCTCGACGCATCGCGGAATCGTCTCGGGCGCGCTCAACTATCTGGTGCAGGGGCTGGCCATGCTGCAGCTGGCGCAGGCGGCGGGCGTGGCGATGCCGGCGCAGCAGGTGATGCTGCTCAACGTGCCGCTGTTCCACATCACCGGGCTGGTGCCGGTGATGCTCGTTTCCTGCGCGATCGGGCGCAAGATGGTGATCATGCACCGCTGGGACGCGGGCGAGGCGCTCAGGCTCATCGAGAAGGAGAAGGCGACCTATTTCGTGGGCGTGCCGACGATGAGCCTCGAGCTGATGCAGCATCCCGACCGGGACAAGTATGATCTTTCGAGCCTGGTCGACATCGCCGGCGGCGGCGCGCCGCGCCCGCCCGAGCATGTCGACCGGCTGGCGAAGGCCTTTCCGGGCAAGAACCCGGCGATCGGCTATGGGCTGACCGAGACGAACGGCGTGGGGGCGGGCAACCTCCGGGACAATTACCGGGCCAAGCCGCACTCGACCGGGCGGCCGTCGAAGCCGCTTGTCGAGATGATGATCGCCGACGAGGCGATGCACCCGGTGCCGGTGGGCGAGGTGGGCGAAGTGTGCATCCGCTCGGCCGCCAATGTCCGCGGCTACTGGATGAAGCCGCTGGCGACCGAGGCGGCCTTCACGCCCGACGGCTGGTTCCGGACCGGCGACCTCGGCACCTTCGACGAGGACGGCTATCTCACGATCGTCGACCGCAAGAAGGACATCATCATCCGCGGCGGCGAGAATATCTCGGCTGTCGAGGTGGAAGCGGCCATCTATGCGCATCCGGCCGTTGCCGAGGCGAGCGTGTTCGGCCTGCCGGACGAGCGACTGGGCGAGCTGGTGGGGGCTGTCGTCTATCCCAAGCCGGGCGAGGGCTGGCGAGGCGATCATCCAGTTCGTGGGCCGCGGGCTTGCCGCCTTCAAGGTGCCGGCGCGCGTCTGGGTGGTGGGCGAGCCGCTGCCGAAGCTGGGGTCGGGCAAGATCGACAAGGTGGGGCTGAGGACAAGGTATCGCGCGGAGCATCTGGGCAAGGCTGCGGCATGACCTTTTCGCTGCGCCGTGCGGGCGCAGCAGACGCTGCCGCCATCAACGACCTGTTCCACCGCAGCTTCACGGCAACCTTCGGGCATCTCTACGCGCCCGGCGACCTCGCAGCCTTCCTGGCCGGTTGCACCGAGGCGCGGCTGGCCCGCGAGCTGGGCTCCCCGGCGGTTGCCGCCCAGCTGGGAGAGGATGCGGGCGGCCGGCTCCTGGGCTATTGCCTGCTGGGACCGCAGGACCTGCCGGTGCCGGACAACGGGCGACGCTGGATCGTGCTGCGCTCGCTCTACCTCGAGGAGGAGGCAAAGGGCACCGGGCTTGCGCAGGCGCTGCTGGCCTGGGCGCTTGACGAGGCGCGCGCGCGCGCCTTCGAGGACATCGTGCTCACCGTCTATGTCGACAATCACCGGGCGCGGCGCTTCTACGAGAAGGCCGGCTTCGTGGAAGTGGGAGCCTATCCCTTCCGGGTGGGAAACCATGTGGACGACGACCGGATCCTGCGGCGGGCGCTTTGAGCGGCGAAGGCCAGATCCTGCGGCTGGAAGCGGAAGGGCTGCGTGGCGTGCGCCACGGCTTCCTCGGGCGTACGGGCGGGGTTTCGCAGGGGGTGCACGCAAGCCTCAATGTGGGGCTTGGGTCCGACGATGTGCCGGAGGCGGTGCGCGAGAACCGCAGGCGTGCTGTCGCCGCGGTGGCGCCGGGCGCAAGGCTGGTGACGCTGCACCAGGTGCATTCGGCAACCTGCCTTGCGGCCGGCGAATGGGCGGAGGAGGCGCGGCCGCAGGGTGACGCGCTGGTGACGGACCGGCCGGGCCTTGCGCTCGGGATCCTGACGGCGGATTGCGCGCCGGTGCTGTTTGCAGACGTGGAAGCCGGCGTCATCGGGGCAGCGCATGCCGGCTGGAAGGGGGCGCTTGCCGGGGTGCTGGAGGCAACCGTGGGGGCGATGGAACAGCTGGGGGCAGAGCGGGCGCGGAT
>JBDNCK010000093.1:0-6949 GCA_046719675.1 Sphingomonadaceae bacterium
CGCGCAGTAGACCAAACGGCCCCACGAAGAATTCGAAGAACTGCATGTCGGTGACCGTCGTCAGATAGCCGGCGATGTCGTAGCGCAACCGCCCGTCGAGGAGCGCGCCCTTGATGCCTGCCTCGAAGGCCGAACTGGTCTCCTTGTCATAGTCATCGCGCACGGTGACCTCGGCACCGATGAACTGGCGGAAGTTCTGGTCGACGATGGTCGCCGACCCCTGGTTGTTGAACCCGCCCGACTTGAAGCCGATTCCCCAGTTCGCATAGGCGTTGAAGTTGGGTGTCGGCCGCCAGGAGATGGTCACTTTCGGCTGCACCTGGCTGTAGGTCGCCTCCTGGTCCTGCAGCGGCCCGAAAGCCTGCCCAGGGTTGATCGGCCCCCCGGTAAAGGGGTCCAGTACATTCGGCACCAGGCTGAAGGACTTGCGCTTCTCTATGTCGTATCGAAGTGCGGCACCCGCCGTGAAGGTCGGGCTGAAGTCATAGTCCGCGCCTCCGAAGAAGGCATAGACGTTGGTCTTGAAATTGTCCGCCAGAAGCTGGGTTGTCGGGTTGGACGACTCCGGCGGATTGTAGATGCTCTTGATGACACCTGCTCCGGTATCGCCCGCCAGATTGATGGCCACCGTACGGTCGATGTGGAGATAGTAGAAGCCCGCCTGCCAGGCGAAGGGGCCGTCGCTGTTGGAGACCAGCCGCCACTCGGTCGAGACATCCCACTGGTTCCGGCGCTGGTACTGCGTGCCGTCGCAGGTGGTCGGCGAATAGGGCCCGAAGGTGGAGCCGTTGGCGGGCGCGAAGATGAATGGCACGGGAATTTCGCCGATGAAGGTCGGCGGATTGAGCGGAAAGCCCGTGAGATTCGCGGTGCTGGCAAAGCAGGCATCGACGGTGGACTGCACTCGCGGATCGACCGCGTTGATGAAGCGGGCGAAGTCCGCGGAGGTGCCGTCCGCCACCAGATTCTGCCGCACATCCGAATAGAGCGCCCAGCCGACGAGGCGTACGGATCCGAAATCATGGTCCACCTTCACGGACACATCGAACGTATCCTGATCGTTCGTCGGCCGGATATTGGGATAGAAATCGAAGCGATGCGCGTTCACATCCTCGAAGAAGGCCGGGTCGACGGCGGCGAAATTGGGGAGATGGAAGGCCGCGTTGAAGGCGATGCTGGCGCCGCGCAGCTGCGAATAGCGGGCCTTCACATCGACTTCGGTGCGGTCGGTCGGAGTCCAGACCGCGCGCCCGTCGATCGCCCAGACCTCCTGGTTGTCCACCGTCTTCTCGTCGAGGAAGCGGTTGCGCCACCAGCCGTCCGTCTGCCGGAAAAAGCCGGACACGAGCACGCCCAGCGTGTCGGAAACCGGGGCCGAGACATGGGCGGATGCTTCCAGCGTGTTCTGCTCGGCATAGGCGACCCGCGCTGCGCCCTCGAGCCGATCTCCCGGCTTGGCGGTGGAGACCACGATCGCGCCTGCAGCCGCGTTGCGGCCGTAATAGGCACCCTGCGGGCCCTTCAGAATCTCGATCTGCCGGAGCGTTCCCTGCCGCTGGTTGAGTTGCGCGATGTTGGTCTTGAGAATGCCGTCGACCACCAGCGCGACCGAGCTTTCCGCGTCCCGCGCGCCATTGAGGCCGCGGATGTTGATCTGGGTGTCACCGGCCTCGGCCGTGCCGGTCACGATGGTCACACCAGGGGTGAGCTGGACAAAGGCGTCGGCCGATTCGATCCTGGTGCGGCGCAGCAGCTCCTCGGTGAGCACCGTGACGGAAGCGGGCACTTCGGTCAGCCGCTCGTCGCGGCGCCGCGCCGTCACGATGATGTCGCTGCCCTGGTCCTCCGACGCGGAAACGGTCGCCTGGGCGAACACCGGCAGGACGGGCATCATCAGCGAGGCAACCCCCGCGAGCAGGATGGAACGCATGACTCTACCCCTTTCCGTTTCGGCGCCTGTCCTTCTCAGACGAGGACGTTGGCACCGCTCATGTATACATGGACTTCCTGGAAGCGCTCGCCGCGAACCCGCCAGAAGTTGGTGTTCGACAGCCGCGTGACGGACCCGTCGGCTGCGGTCAGCACGGCCTCGAAGGATGCGGCGATGCGGCCGTTGGCGGCATCCACGGTCGTCACGAAATCCTTGTGGACGATCTGCTCCCAGCTGCCGAAGAAGTCCTTGAACATTCGCTCCAGTTCCGCCTTCCCTGCGTGGCGGGTGAAGCTGGTCTGGATGGTGAACAGCGCCTCGTCGTGAAAACAGGCCAGCGTTTCGGCCAGATCCTTGCGGTCGACGGCCGCGAAATAGCGATGAAGCGCAAGATCGATGAGGCCGGCGCGATCGAGCGTGCATTCATACTGCATCAGGCATCCCCCGGCTTCAGCAAATTGTCGCCGCTCATGTAGACATAGACGCGCTGGAACCAGCGGTCCTTCAGATAGAAGCGGTTGGCGTTCTCGTAGCGCAGCTCGCTGCCGCCATTGGGCGTGATCAGCACGGTGAACTGGGAGCAGACCGAATTGGTCTGCGGGTCTGCCACATGCACGAAATTGCCATGCCAGATGGATTCGAAGTCTGCGAACAGCTTCTGGAACATCGCCCGGATCCCGGCATCGCGCCCGACATGGACCGTGTTCGACGTGACTTCGGTGAGCACGGCATCTGCCGTGAAGCAGTCAAGCACCTGCTCCAGGTTCTTGTTGTCCACGCCATCAAAATAGCGCTTCGTCACGATGTCGATGTAATGCGGATAGGGCAGCGGGTGCTGGCCCGGACCGGCTTCGCTCCAGCTCATGGCAAGGCCTTTCGAACATGCTCGAAACGCGGAACCTCGGGGGCTGGAAACGCCTTCTTCGAATGGGAAAGACCAAGCGACAGCAGCAGTTCCAGTTGCTTCCACGCAACGAGCCCGGGATTGATCACCGGCACGGGAAGATGGTCCGCCAGGTAGCGGGCGGACTGGTGCATGGTGGTGGAGCCGAGCACGATCACATCGGCGCCGTCCTCCGCGATCGCCGCTTCCGCCTCTTCGCGCAGCTTCCCGAAGACGATTTCCTCCTTGCCGGCCAGCAGCTCCGTCACGTCCGGCCGGGTTTCGATCGAGCGCAGGGAGGCAACCCGGTCCCACCAGCCATATTCGGTAAGCGTCTTCTCGTAGAGCGGGAACCACTGCGGCCACATGGAGAGGATGGTGAAGCGCTTGCCCAGCATCATCGCGGTTGCAAAGGCCGCCTCGCCCGGTCCGACGACGGGGATCGACAGCGCCGAGCGCAGCGCCCGCAGCCCGCTGTCGGAGACGGTGTCGATGAGGACCCCGGCATAGCCTTCCTGCTCGGCATCGATCCCGAGCTGGAACACCGTCCAGTCCATGAGCAGCATGTCGTGATAGCTGTCGCCCAGCGCGGCACCCCAGGGCACGGCGACAAACTCCGGCGCAAAGCCGGAGCCGACCTGATCGGGCGGCAGCTGCGCTGCGCGCGCGGCAACGCCTTGCGCATCCATCGGGATCGGAACCAGCACTTTCACGCGCTTGCGGTCTGGCATTGGCGCTCCCTTCAACCCCTTGGCGTCTGCATCGCTTTTGTATACATTGCAAGCGGGAACGGGCCGCTTCACATTTTCGCGAGGGGCGCGTTCGGGGGGTATCATGTCGCGCGCATCAGACCTTGCCTATGCAGAGATCCGCAGCCTCATTCTCTCCGGCGCAGTGGCGCCTGGTGCGCGCCTCAAGGAGGAAGAGCTTGCCGAGATCGTCGGCGTCTCGCGCACGCCCGTGCGCGATGCGTTGCGGCGGCTGGAAGCGGAAATGTTCGTCGTCCGCACGGACACCAATCGCACCCAGGTGGCAGACTGGCACTCGGAGGATCTCGACGAGCTTTTTGTGCTGCGCGGGATGCTGGAGGCACATGCGGCCGCCCGCGCGTCGACCCGTGTCACGCCGGACCGGCTTGGCCGGCTGCGGGAACTCAACGCGCGGATCGAGCAGGCAGTGGCCGCGAATCCGCCGGACATCGGCGCCTTCATCGAGGCCAACCGCGAATTCCACGCGACCATCATCGAGGCGGCAGAGTCGCCGCGGCTGAAGGCAGCCCTTGCCCTTCTCGTCGAGCAGCCGATCGTGCGCCGCACCGCCGAGCATTATTCGGGCGCTGCCCTCGCCCAGTCGGCCGCCGAGCATCGGGAGCTGATCCAGGCGCTTGCCGCGCGCGACTCGGAATGGGCCAGGGCGGTGATGACCGGCCACATCCGCCGGGCCTATCACGCCTTCGCCGACGCCATCCGCCGCCTGTCGCCAATGCGCGCCACATAGGCGAGGGCTTCTTCCATCCCGATGACATCGGCCGTCTTGGCGGCAAGATCGAAGAGGTTGGCGGCATGGACCGCCGGGTCGCGGTCGCCCACGGCCTCGCGCACCACCAAGGGCACGAAGCCATGGCACAGCGCGTCGACCGCGGAGGCCCGCACGCACCCCGAAGTCGAAAGCCCGGTGATGAGAAGCGTGTCCACGCCCATGCTGCGCAGCATCGGGGCCAGGTCGGTTGCGAAGAAGCTGCTGGGATATTGCTTGGTGATCACGATATCGCCTTCGCGTGGCGCGAGCTCCGGCGTGAAACCCCCGAGCGGGTTGCCCGCGTCGAAACAGGCAAGCGCTGCGATCTTCCGGTAGAAGAGCCCGCCGGCGCGTGCCGGATCATCCGGCACATATTCCACGCGCGTGAAGATGCGCACAATGCCGGCCTCGAGGCAGGCCGCCGCCAGCCGGGCGGCGGCGTCGCGCACGGCCTCGACGCCTGCGTGGAGGGGCGAATCCTTCACGAAGTAGGCGGCCGCGAAATCCACGAGCAGCAGCGCCGGCGACTCTCCCCAGGGAAGCGACCGCCCGAACCCGGCCTTGGCATAGTCCGCCGCGATATCCCTGCCTTCGCCCATGCTTCCTCCTTGCCCTCGGTGTCGCGGCGGCTATAACGCTCCCGATGCGATTCTGTATACAAACTTCGTGAGCGCCATGGAGCGGATTCCTGTCACCATCGTCGAGGTGGGGCCGCGCGACGGCCTGCAGAACGAGAAGGAGATCGTGTCGACCGAGGACAAGGCCGCACTCATCGGCCGTCTGGCGGACATGGGCGCCACCCGCATCGAGGTTGCAAGCTTCGTGAACCCGCGCCGCGTGCCCCAGATGGCCGACGCGGAAGCCGTCATCGCTGCCCTGCCTCCGCGCGGGGAACGCAGCTTTCGCGCGATCGGGCTTTGCCTCAACGTGCGCGGGGTCGAGCGCGCGCTTGCAACGGATGCCCTCGACGAGGCGGGTTGCGTGCTGGTGGCCACCGACACGTTCGGAATCCGCAACCAGGGCCAGTCGGTCGCGGAAGGGATCGCCGCCAACCGCGCCATGCTGAAGCTGGCGAAGGAAGGCGGGCTGTTTCCTCAGGTCACCATTTCGGCCGCCTTCGGCTGTCCGTTCGAAGGGGAAGTGCCGGCCGGACGCATCGGGGACCTGGCAGAGGCCATGGCAGCGGCCGGTGCGCAGGAGATTGCGCTTGCCGACACGATCGGCGTGGCGGTGCCGGGCCAGGTGCGCGATGTCGTCGGCCTGGTGCGGGCGCGCATCGGCCCGGGGGTTTCGCTTCGCATCCATCTCCATGACACCCGTGGCCTTGCACCTGCGAATGCCTGGGCCGCCTATGAGGAAGGGGTGCGGGTGTTCGACTCCGCACTCGGCGGGCTTGGCGGTTGCCCGTTCGCGCCCAACGCCACCGGCAATGTGGCGACCGAGGAGCTTCTCTACCTGTTCGCGCGCTCGGGCGTGGCAACGGGGATTTCGCTCGAGGCCGCGCTGGAGGCCAATCGCTGGTTCGCAGGAGTCATGGGCCGGCCGCTTCCGAGCCGGGTCGGCCGGGCCGGCGATTTCGTGACACAGGATCATTCGGGGGAAGGGGCAGCATGAGTTATCGGCTGGGAGTGGATGTCGGCGGCACCTTCACCGACCTTCTCGTCATCGACGAGGAATCGGGCGAGACCTGGCGCGAGAAGGTGCCCTCCACGCCCGACGATCCCTCGCGGGCCGTCGTCTCGGGCGCGCGGCTGGTGTGCGAGAAGGCTGGCGTCTCACCCGAGTCGCTCTCGCTCTTCCTGCATGGCACGACGGTTGCAACCAATGCCGTGCTCGAGGCGAAGATCGCGAAGGTCGGCCTCATCACGACGGAAGGCTATCGCCACATCCTCCAGATCGCGCGCAGCCTGGTGCCGGGCGGCCTTGCTGCCTGGATCGTCTGGCCCAAGCCGCAGCCGATGGCGCCGCTGGAAGCCACCATCGAAGTGCCCGAGCGGATCGGCGCCAGTGGCGAAGTCGTCCGGCCGATCGACGAGGCCGCGCTGCGCAAGGCCATCACCCGGCTGCGCGAGGAACAGGTGGAAGCCGTCACCATCTGCCTCATCAATGCCTATGTGAACCCGGCACACGAGAAACGGGTGGCCGAGATCGTCGCCGAGGAACTGCCGGGCGTGCCGGTCAGCCTTTCCTCCGACATCCTGCCCGAGATGCAGGAATATGAGCGTGCGCTCACCACCGTTGCCAATTCCGCCGTGCGCCCGACCGTGTCGCGCTATGTCGGCAACCTCGACCGCGAGCTGAAGGCCTGGGGCACGTCGGCAAAGCTCCACCTGCTGCGCTCCGACGGCGGGCTGATGACGGCGGACAAGAGCGCGCAGGCCCCGGTCAACCTGCTGATGTCGGGCCCGGCCGGCGGTGTTGCAGGCGCGGTGTGGATCGCGAGGAATGCCGGCTTTCCCAATGTGCTCACCCTCGACATGGGCGGCACCTCCACCGATGTCGCGCTCATCGAGAATTACGAGCCGCGCCTGCGCCGCGAGACGAGCGTCGGCCACCTGACGGTGCGCGCTTCCTCGCTCGACGTGAAGACGGTAGGCGCCGGCGGGGGCTCGATTGCC
>JBDNCK010000094.1:0-6910 GCA_046719675.1 Sphingomonadaceae bacterium
CCGATCTCTCGTGTCGGCCAGCGCGCTCCTCACGGACCGGCTGGCAGGCGAGGCGGTCTCCATCGCCTCGGCCCTCGGGCGGCCGATGGATGACGAGGACTGGAAGCGCTGGCGGCAGGGCGAGCGCGGGCTCTTCAAGCGGCGGGCGCTGTCGCTTCTGGAACGGCAGGAAGCGCGCGAGGTGCGCGCGCTCCTGGAGCGGGATCCGGACTTTGCCGAGGCGGCACGGCGCTATTCGGCCGGGTTCGAAGCGCTGCTCGAGCGGCTGGAAGCCGGGCCCGGCCGGGGTCTTGCCGCCCTCCTCCGGGATTCGGATTCCGGCCGGCTGGCGGCAGCTCTCACCGAGGTGCTGGAGGGTTAGCGCGGCTTCGAGGGATCGAAGAATAGCGAGAGGAACTGCTCGCGCCCGATCCATTCCTGCTGCCAGTTGAGCCAGTAAAGGAAGAAGAGCGCAGCCGAGATGGTAGTCGTCCAGAAAAGCTTCTTGCGCATCATGGGCCGGTGGGGTGCGCTTGGTGCCTGGCCCGGCACCAGCTCCTCCCCTGCCTCGCTGCTTGTCTTCACGCCAAACGGGAGCACAAGGAACAGGGTGAAGGTCCAGAAGAGAAGATAGAGGGCAAGCGCGGAATACCACTGCATCGTAGCTCAGATCTCCACGAGCTGGACTTCGGTGAGCGGCTTCTTCCCCGTCCACCGGCGCGCGACACGGCGCACGGCAACCTTCACGTCATCCTCCAGCCGCCGGCGTTCGGAAAGCGGGACCTTGCGCGCGGCAGCCTCGGCGGCTTCGGCGCATTCGGCAAGGAAATCGGCTTCCTCCTCCTCCACCGGCACCCCGCGCGCCAGCACGGCCACGTCGCCGGCAAGCCGCCCGCGCTGGTCGAAGACGAGGGTTACCACCAGCAGCCCGCCCCAGGCCAGCTTGCGCCGCATGTTCATGGTGGCGCTGTCCGCTGGCAGGATCACCTCCCCGTCAAGCACCAGCCTGCCAGCCGGCACATGGTCGACGATCCGCGGATCTCTGGGGGCAAGGTGGATGACGCTGCCGTTCGTCGGCACGATGGCTGCTTCCACGCCGCAGCTTCGTGCAAGCCGCGCATGTTCTTCCATGTGCCTTCGCTCGCCATGGACGGGTATTGCGATCCGCGGACGGATCCAGGCGTACATGGCTTCCAGCTCCGGCCGGCCCGGATGGCCCGACACATGCACATGCGCCTGCCGGTCGCCGATGATCTCCACCCCGCGCGCGGCCAGCGCGTTCTGGACGCGGCCGATGGCAATCTCGTTGCCGGGGATCTGCTTGGACGAATAGATGACGAGGTCGCCCGGCTCGAGGCGGATCGTCGGGTGGGTGCCATCGGCCATGCGCGCAAGGGCTGCCTGCGGCTCTCCCTGCGTGCCGGTGGAGGCAATCAGCAGCGACTCGGGCCGTGCGGTCGCGGCCTCATCGAGCGACAGGATGGGTGGCAGCGAGCGGAGATAGCCCGCCTCGCGCGCGACATCGACGATCCGCTCAAGCGAACGCCCGGCAAGCACCAGCCGGCGGCCCGCGGCCAGCGCAACCTCCCCCAGGGTCTGGATGCGGGTCGCATTCGATGCAAAGGTGGTGACGACAACGCGCCCGGTCCGCCGTGGCAGGATCACCGACAGCAGGCCCTCGCGTACCTGCGATTCCGAACCCGAGGCTTCGGGATTGAAGACGTTGGTGGAATCCCCCACCATCGCCAGTACCCCTGCATCCCCGATGCCGCGCAGGGCCGCCTCGTTCACCGGATCGCCCAGCAGGGGCGCGTGATCGAGCTTCCAGTCACCGGTGTGGAACACCCGACCCAGGGGCGTTTCGATGACGACTCCATTGCCCTCGGGTATCGAGTGGGTGATGGCGACATAGCGACAGCGGAAGGGGCCGAGCTCCACCGTCCCGCCCATCGGAATCACGTGGAGGGGCACGTCGCGGTGCAGCCCCTCCTCTTCCAGCTTGCGGCGCACGAGGCCGGCGGTGAACGGCGTGGCATAAAGCGGGACACCCAGGTCGGCCGCGAGATAGGGGACTGCGCCGATATGGTCCTCGTGCCCGTGGGTGAGCACAATCCCCAGAAGGTCCGCCCTGCGCTCCTCGATGAAGGAAAGGTCGGGAAGGATGAGATCGATGCCGGGCAGATGCGGCTCGGCGAAGGTCATGCCGAGGTCGAGCATGATCCATTTGCCCCGGCAGCCATAGAGATTGACGTTCATGCCAATCTCGCCCGCGCCGCCGAGCGGCAGGAACAGAAGCTCGTCGCCTGGCGTCACCGGTTGCGCTCCTCGAGCAGGATCAGCCCCTCGATGGTGAGGTCGGCCGCGACGATGCCGATGGCGCTGGTGTGGCGCGCAAAGAGCGGCGCAAGTCCCCCGGTTGCAAGCACGGCAGGCGCGCCGCCGATCTCGGCCCGGATGCGCGCGACCAGGCCCTCGATCAGCCCCAGATAGCCCCAGAAGACACCCGACTGCATCGCGTGCACCGTGCCCTTGCCGACCACGCCCAGGCCTTCGGCCGGCGGCTCGACGGCAATCCGCGGCAGGCGCGCAGCCGCGCGATAGAGGGCATCCATCGACAGGTTGATGCCAGGCGCGATGACTCCGCCTTCATAGCCGCCATCGGCTGCGACAACGTCAAAGGTGGTCGCAGTTCCGAAGTCGATGACGATGGCCGGGCCGCCATGGCTTGCATGGGCGGCAACCGCGTTCACCAGCCGGTCTGCCCCCACTTCGTCCGGATTGGGAAGCCGCACCGGAATGCCCCAGCGAAAGCCGGGGGCGCCCGTTACCAGCGGCTCCACCCCGAAATATTTGCGCGAAAGCCCGCGCAGGTTGAAGAGGGTCTGCGGCACCACCGAGGCGATGATGCACGCCGAGACGCTCTTTCGCGGCACGCCCTCCATCTGCATCAGCTGGTGGAGCCAGACGGCATATTCGTCGGCGGTGCGGCCGCCGTTGGTGGCAATCCGCCAGCGATGCCGGATCGTGCGCCCCTCGCACAGGGCAAAGACGATGTTGGTGTTGCCCACATCGATTGCCAGCAGCATCAGCTGACCCCCTCCGGCTCTGCCAGCAGCACGTCGCCTGCGCGGATCGTCATCGGGCCCCCTGGCGTGTCGAGCAGGAGGGCGCCATCGGTCCCGAGGTCGCGGAAGCGGCCGGACACGGCCAGCGGCCCGGCGACATGCAGCAGCGTGCCCGGCGGATGCGCGCGGCGGCACCATTGCGCCCGCACCGCTTCAAAGCCCGCCGTCCGCCACTGGTCGAGCCAGTGGGCAAGGCGGCTTTCAAGCATGGCCAGCACGGCATCGGGCGCAGGCGGCGGGGGCGGCAGCGCCGCCGTCTTTCGGCCCGGAACCTCGGGCGCCGAGGCGAGATTGGCCCCCACGCCGACCACGATCGCATCGCCCTGGCGCTCCAGCAGGATGCCGGCGAGCTTGCCTTGCCCGAGCAGGAGATCGTTCGGCCATTTGAGCAGCAGCGATTCCGCCCCCGCGGCGGGAAGAAGGGTCTCGTGCAGGGCGACCCCTGCTGCAAAGCCGATCTGTTCGGCCGGGCCGTCACCGGGGCGGAGCTTCACGAGACCGGAAGCTGCGAGATTGCCGGGAAGCGTCGTCCACCCCCTGCCCTGCCGGCCGCGCCCGGCCGTCTGGCGTTCGGCGCGCACCCAGGTGCCATCGGGAAGTTCGCCAGCGCGCGCAAGAATCCAATCGCTGGTGCTGGTGACTTCGGAAAGGACGATCAAAAGAGGGTCCGCGCCGCCGCGAGGCCGGCGGCCGACAGGGGCCCGAGCAGCAGATAGCCAAGCGGCGAGGAAAAGGCGGCCGTGCCGGCAAGGATCACCGGGTTCAGCCCCTGCGGCGTGCGCACCAGCGCAATCTCGGCCGGGGGATCGAAGAACATGATCTTGACGACACGCAGGTAGAAGAAGGCGGCAATCACGCTCGACAGCACCCCGATGACGGCCAGCGCCCAGAGATTGGCATCGACTGCCGCCTCGAACACGGCAAGCTTGGGCATGAAGCCGAAGAGCGGCGGAAGGCCTGCAAGCGACAGCATGAGGATGCCAAGCGCGCTGGCAACGCCGGGCCGGCTGCGCACCAGGCCCGCAAGATCGGCGAGTTCCTCCACATGGCGGCCATCGGCGTCGGTCAGCGCAAGCAGGCAGATGAAGGCGCCCAGCTTCATGACCAGATAGACGACGAGATAGAGAAGAAGCGCGGCAATGCCGGCCTGCGTCGCGCAGGCAAGGCCAATGAGGGCAAAGCCGATCTGGGAGATGGCGGAATAGGCAAGCAGGCGCTTGATGTTCGTCTGGCTGATGGCGCCAAGCGACCCGAAGACCATGGAGCCGATCGCCAGGAAGACGATGATCTGCTGCCAGTCGGCCTGCATGCCCGCGAAGGCCTCGAGCATCAGGCGGGCCAGAAGCCCCATCGCTGCCACCTTGGGCGCGGTGCCGAGGAAGGCGGCAACGGGCGTTGGCGCGCCCTGATAGACGTCGGGCGTCCACATGTGGAAGGGAACGGCAGAGACCTTGAAGGCAAGCGCGGCCAGCAGGAAGACAAGCCCGAAGAGGGCGCCCATGTTGCGCTCGGGGCCAGCGCCCAGCACTGCTGCAATGCCGGCAAAACCGGTGGAGCCGGTAAAGCCGTAGATGAGGCTGATGCCATAGAGAAGGATGGCCGAGGCAACGGCACCAAGCGCGAAATATTTGAGGCCAGCCTCGGAGGAACGGTCCTCGTCGCGGTGAAAGGCGGCCAGCACATAGGAGGAAAGCGAGGTCAGCTCGAGCCCGACATAGAGGGTGAGCAGGTTCTGCGCCGAGACCATGAGGCCCATGCCGATGGTCGAGAGCAGGATCAGCACGGGATATTCGAAGCGGCCGGTGCGCAGGCGCTGGAAGAAGGGCAGCGCAATCACCAGGGCGGCTGCGCTGCCGGCAAGGATCACCAGCTTGAGATAGCGCGAAAGGCCATCGGCCACATAGAGGCCGCCCCAGGCCGCATTGTCGCCGGGCGCCTGGGTGACGAGCGGCACGGCCGCCAGCGCGAGAAGGATGACCGCACCCAGCGTGAGACCGGGAAGCGCTGCATCGCCGCGAAAGGCGCCGATCACCAGCAGCGCACAGGCACCGGCTGCCAGGATCACTTCCGGCGCGCCAATGGCCAGCGAGGCAGCGAGGGCAACCGTCATGACGCCTCCCCCGTGCGGGCGGCCACCATCTGCGGCCGGCTGACCTCCATCCCCGGCGCCTCCGCACGCTCCATGCGGGCCACGATCCCGGCGACAGGCGCCTTGAGTGGTTCCAGCACCGGCTTCGGATAGACGCCGAGCAGCAGCACCGAAATGCCGAGCGGCAGCATGATCGCCCATTCACGCGCCGACAGGTCGGGCATCGCCTTCACATCGGCATGGACGAGCTTGCCGAAGGCAACGCGCGCATAGAGCCACAGCATGTAGGCCGCGCCCAGGATAATGCCCGTGGTCATCACGAAGGCAAGGGTGGAAGACGCATTGAACATGCCAAGAAGCGCGAGAAACTCGCCGACGAAGCCGGACGTGCCGGGAAGCGCGACGGCGGCCATGGTAAAGAGCATGAAGAAGACGGCATAGCGCGGCATGTTCTCCGCAAGCCCGCCATAGCGGGCAATCTCGCGCGTGTGCAGCCGGTCGTAGATGACGCCCACGCAGAAGAAGAGCGCAGCCGAGACGATGCCATGCGAGATCATCACCACCATCGCGCCTTCCAGACCCTGGGTGTTGAAGGCGAACAGCCCGCCCGTCACGAAGGCCATGTGCGCCACCGAGGAATAGGCAATCAGCTTCTTCATGTCGGCCTGGGCCAGCGCCACGAGCGAGGTATAGACGACCGCCACCATCGACAGCGCAAAGACCAGCCACATGAGCTGAACCGAGGCTTCCGGGAACATCGGGATGGAAAAGCGGATGAAGCCATAGCCGCCCATCTTCAGGAGCACGCCAGCGAGAATCATCGAGCCTGCCGTCGGCGCTTCCACATGCGCATCGGGAAGCCAGGTATGGACCGGCCACATCGGCATCTTGACGGCAAAGCTCGCAAAGAAGCCCAGCCACAGCCAGGTCTGCGCCTGCGGCGGGAAGTCATAGGCCATGAGCGCGGGAATGTCGGTGGTGCCGGCCTCGGCGATCATCCAGAGGATCGCCAGCAGCATCAGCACCGAGCCCAGCAGCGTGTAGAGGAAGAACTTGTAGCTGGCATAGATTCGCCGCGCACCGCCCCACACCCCGATGATCAGATACATGGGGATGAGGCCGGCCTCGAAGACGATGTAGAAAAGGAGGATGTCCATCGCCGCGAACACGGCGATCATGAAGCTTTCCATGACGAGGAAGGCCGCCAGATACTCGGGCACGCGTGTCCGGATGCTTTCCCATCCGGCGAGAATCGAAAGCGGCATCAGGAAAACGGAAAGCAGGATGAGCACGAGGCTGATGCCGTCGATCCCAAGATGCCAGCTGAAGAGGCCGCCGAACAGCTCGGCCCGCTCGATGAACTGGAAGGCGGCCGTGGATGCATCGAACCGCGCCCACAGGATGATGCCCATCGCCAGCAGCACCAGCGTGGTGCCAAGCGCGATCCAGCGCGCGCGCTCCTCGTCGCGGATCCAGAGCACGAGCCCGGCTGCCGCCAGCGGCAGGAGGATCATCGCCGACAGCATCAGCCGCGCACCGCCAGCCAGGTCATGAGGAAGGCAAGGCCGGCAAACATCACCAGCGCATAGAAATAGAGATAGCCGGACTGGAACTTCCGCGCGAGCACAGCGCCCTGCGCGACGACCCCGGTCACGCCGTCAGGTCCGAAGCGGTCGATCATGCCCCCGTCGCCGCCACGCCAGAACAGCCAGATCGG
>JBDNCK010000095.1:0-6732 GCA_046719675.1 Sphingomonadaceae bacterium
TGCGCCCGCCGGCCAGTCGACGCAGATGATCGTGGGCGCCGATGCCGCGGACGACCGCACGATCCTGGCCAGCGCCGAAACCCTGTATCAGCGCTTTGGCATGCGGCGCGTCTATTACTCGGCCTACAGCCCGATTCCCGATGCCAGCAGCGCGCTGCCCCCGGTGCGCCCGCCCCTGCTGCGCGAGCATCGGCTCTACCAGGCGGACTGGATGCTGCGCTTCTACGGCTTCGCGCTTGCCGAGGTGAGCGCTGCCATGGATGGCGGCCATCTGCCGCTCGACATCGATCCCAAGCTTGCCTGGGCGCTGGCCAACCGGCAGCAGTTTCCGGTGGACGTGAACCGGGCAGACAAGGCCATGCTGCTGCGCGTGCCGGGGCTGGGAACCAAGGTGGTTGGGCGTCTGCTTGCCAGCCGGCGCCACCGCACGCTGCGCTGGGCGGACGTGGCGCGGCTGGTGCAGTCGCCAGCGAAGGTCAAGCCGTTCGTGACCACGCCGGACTGGCGCCCGACCCGGCTGCTGGACAGGGATGCACTCAAGCCGCTGGTGGCGCCCCCGCGCCAGCTCGACCTGTTCGGGGCCTGATGCCAAGGGTCCTGCTGGCGCACCCGGCGGACCTTGAGGGCTTTCGCACAGCGCTGCGGCAGCTGGTGGCGCAGGGCATTGCGCCCGAGGCGGTGGAATGGACGACGGCCGGGACTGCGGGCCTGCCCATGGAGCCGCTGCTCGACCAGGGTGCCGGGGCGCCGGGCAAGGAAGGGACAGAGGCCCCACCGCTGCGCGTGCCCAGGCGCTTTGCGGAACTGGCAGAGAAGGTCATCTGCCACCGCGCGCCCGAGCGGTTCGCGCTCCTCCACCGGGCAGCGCTTGCGCTGCGCGACAACCGCGCCCTGCTGGAAGACCGCGCCGATCCCCTGACCGACCGGATGGAAGGCCTTGCCAGGGCGGTGGCACGCGACATCCACAAGATGCGCGCCTTCCTGCGCTTCCGGGAAGTGCAGGATGACGCCGGCGCCCACTTCATCGCCTGGTTCGAGCCCGACCACCATATCCTGCGGCACAACAGCGGCTTCTTCATCCGCCGCTTCGCCAACCAGCGCTGGACCATCCTGACACCGGAGGAAAGCGCGCACTGGAATGGCGAAGCGCTCTCCTTCCTGCCCGGTGCCAGCCGCGGAGATGCGCCAGCCGAAGACCCGCTGGAGGCGATCTGGACCACCTATTATGCCAGCATCTTCAATCCCGCACGGCTCAAGCTGGCTGCGATGGCATCCGAGATGCCGCGCAAATACTGGAAGAATCTGCCCGAGGCAGCCCTGATCCCCGAGCTGGTGGCAGGAGCTGGCGAACGCACGCAGGCGATGCTCGCTGCCGGCCGCGCGCCAACGCTCGCCCGGCTGCGGGAGGAAGCGCAGACCTGCACGCTCTGCCCGCTGTTCCGCAACGCCACCCGGACCGTGTTCGGCGAAGGGCCGGCCGACGCGCGGCTGATGCTGGTGGGCGAGCAGCCGGGGGACCAGGAGGATCTGCAGGGCCGCCCCTTCGTGGGGCCGGCAGGCCAGCTGCTCGACCGGGCGCTGAAGGAGGCGGGGATTGACCGGACGCGCGCCTATGTGACGAACGCGGTCAAGCATTTCCGGTTCGTGGCGCGCGGCAGGCGCCGGATCCACCAGGCGCCCGACGCCAGCCAGATCGAAAGCTGCCGCTGGTGGCTGGAACAGGAACTGGAGCTGGTTCGGCCGCTGCTGGTGGTGATGCTGGGGGCAAGCGCCGGCCGGGCGCTGCTCGGCCGCCCGGTTGCCGTCGCGCGCGAGCGCGGCCGGCCGCTGCGCCTCGCCGGCGGCCAGCCTGCCCTCCTCACCGTCCACCCCAGCTATCTCCTGCGGATCGAGAAGGCGGACGCAGCCGAAGCGGAATATCGCCGCTTCGTGGGCGACCTTGCCGCTGCTCAGGCCATGACGGCTTGAGCCGCCCGGTCGATCGCCTCCCGGCGGGCTGCCATGCGCGGCGCGATGGTGGTGAGCAGCATCTGCTTCACCTCGGGCCGGGCCGTTTCCGGCGTGCCGCCGCCCAGCGGCTGCGGATCATATTCCAGCGCCAGCTGGATCGCCTCGGCCACATCGCGCCCGTGGATTTCCGCGATCAGGCGGAAGGCAAAGTCGATGCCCGACGTGACTCCGCCCGCGGTCATGAAGCGGCCGTCGATGACGGTGCGCTCGGCCACGAAGCTGGCCCCGAACTTCGCCAGATGTTCGCCCCAGGCCCAATGACAGCCGGCGCGCACGCCCCGCAGCAGGCCCGCTGCCGCCAGAACGAGCGAGCCGGTGCAGACACTCGTCACCCACTGCGCGCCCTCGGACTGCCGGCGCAGCCACCCCAGCACCTCGGGATCGTTCATCATGTCGGTACAGCCATAGCCGCCCGGCACGACAAGCAGATCGGCCTGCGGCGCCTCCTCGAGCGTGACCGTTGGCACCAGCGCCAGATTGCAGTCCGACATGACGGCGTCACGGGTCTTCCAGGCAAAGTCCAGCCGCGCACCGGGCATGCGCGCCAACACCTGCGCCGGCCCGGTCAGGTCGAGCTGGGTGACATCGGGATAGAGAAGAAAGAGTATCTGCATTGGCCTCACCCCTGACCGCAGACGTGACGCGCGGCACCTGCCGCCTCCTGTTCCTGCAAGGACTTGCAATAGTGCCGGAAGTGCCGCTCGCCAATGGGCGGCGTGCGGATGTCATGGGTCTTTCGCCGCAGGGCGAGATCTGGCTGGTGGAAGTGAAGACAGCCCTTTCCGACCTGGCGGGTGACCGCAAGTGGGAGCAGTATCTTGGCTGGTGCGACCGGTTCTTCTGGGCGGTGCCGCAGGCGCTGGCGCCGGAACTTGGCCATCCGCGCTTCCGCCCGGAGACAAGCGGCCTCATCATCGCGGACGCGCACGAAGGCGTGCTGGCGCGCCCGGCCCTGCTGGCGCCGCTTCCGCCGGCGCGCCGCAAGGCGGTCACGCTTCTTCTGGCCCGCACGGCCGCGCTGAGGTCGCACCGCACGGCCGACCCGCTCTGGGATGGGTTCGCGGCGTGGTGACACTTGCCACGGCCGCTATGTTCCTGTTATGTTCCGATTGCTGGGGAGGAGCGAATCGATGATCGGCTATGTGACTCTGGGAACCAATGATCTGCCGCGTGCTGCCCGTTTCTATGATGCCCTCGCCGCGGAAATGGGGGTGCCGCGCATGATGGAATCCGACAGCTTCATCGCCTGGGGCAGTCCCGGAGGCGGGGCCGGAATCGGGCTCACGCGTCCGTTCGATGGTGGGCCGGCCACGGTCGGCAATGGCGTGATGGTGGCCTTGGAGGCGAAGGACGAGGCCCAGGTGGATCGGCTTCATGCCATCGCGCTGGCCCATGGCGGCACCTGCGAGGGAC
This sequence comes from Sphingomonadaceae bacterium, assembly GCA_046719675.1. Classification (GTDB taxonomy): domain Bacteria; phylum Pseudomonadota; class Alphaproteobacteria; order Sphingomonadales; family Sphingomonadaceae; genus Thermaurantiacus. The sequence goes on from JBDNCK010000095.1 coordinate 3,424, forward strand.
CTCCGGGCGCACGCTCCGAGAGCTTTTATGCCGGCTATTTCCGGGATCCCGACGGCAACAAGCTCAATGCCTTCCTTATGAAGGAATGAGGAATCAGTCCTCAGGGGCGATCGTCACCTTGAGGCCGTCGAGATCCGGCCCGAACTTGATCTGGCACGATAGCCGCGAATACTCGGTGCGGTGATCGGAACTGTCGAGAAGATCGGCTTCGTCCGGGTGCGGGCCGCCCACCCTCGCGAACCAGGCGGGATCGACATGGACATGGCAGGTCGCGCAGGAACAGGAGCCGCCGCACAGGGCCAGCAGCTCGTCAAAGCCGTTGTCGCGGATGACTTCCATCACCGAAAGCCCGGCATCGCCTTCGACGGCGCGTTCGGTTCCAGAGCGGTCGACGACGATCAGGCTTGGCATGAGGGCTCCTTGGCAGGTGAGACGCGCGCGTCCATAGCGAGCGGGCCGATGAGCGCAACCCACCAGGCACTAGAGGCATGCTGACGGCGGAGCGGATTGCCGAGGGAATGGAGGCCCTCGCGGAGCGCGACGGGCGGTTTCGCGCCGCGCTCGCCCGCCTCGGCCCGCCCGCGCCACGCATGCGGCCGCGCGGCTATGAGACGCTGCTGCGCGCGATTGTCGCGCAGCAGATCTCGACAGCCGCAGCCGCGGGCGTGTGGCGCAGGCTGGAAGCGGCCTTCGGCGATCTTTCCGACCCCATGACCCTTGCAGCCGCGCAAGACGACGCGCTGCGCGCAGCCGGGCTTTCCCGCCAGAAGGCCGGCTATGCGAAGGATCTGGCAGCGCATGTGGTCTCGGGCGCGCTGCAGCTCGATTCGCTGCCGGCCGACGACGAGGAGGCGATCCGGCTTCTTTCCTCCGTGCGCGGGCTCGGTCGCTGGTCGGCGGAAATCTACCTGCTGTTCGCCGAGGGACGGCCGGATGCCTTTCCCGCCGGCGACCTTGCCGTGCGCGTGCAGGCCGGGCGCATGTTCCTTGCAACCGAGCGCCCCGGCGAGGCTGCGGTGCGCGCGCTCGCGGAAGACTGGCGCCCCCATCGCGGCGTGGCAGCCCTCTTCCTCTGGCACTGCTACAGCGCGCCGCCGCTGTGATCGCGCATGTCCGCTCGGCTGCGAATCCGCGCCTCAAGCGGCTGCGGTCGCTCAGGGAAAAGAAATATCGGCGCGCGCACGGGCTGTTCCTGGCCGAGGGTCTGCGCATCGTCACCGAAGCGGTCGATGCCGGCTGGGAGCCGCAGGCGCTGGTATTTGCCACCGGCCGGGAAGACCATCCCCTGGTGCGCCGCCTGGTGCATGCCACTCTCGATACCGGCGGCGAGGTGCTGGCCGTCCCGCCGGCGCTGCTGACGGGCCTGACCGGCAAGGACAATCCGCAAGTCGTCGTCGGGGCCTTCGCGCCGCGCATCCTCCCGCTGTCAGGGCTTCGGCCGGCGCCCATCCTGCTGGCGGCCGAACGGCTGCGCGATCCCGGCAATCTCGGCACGCTGCTGCGCAGCTGCGATGGCGCCGGCGCTGCTGCGCTGATCCTGCTGGGCGACTGCACCGACCCTTTCTCGGTCGAAGCCGTCCGCGCCTCGATGGGGGCGATCTTCACTGTGCCCATCGTCGAGGCTGGCGTAGCCGACCTTGTCGGCTGGAAGCGGGCGCATGGCGCCACGCTGACGGGCGCCGCGCTCGATCCTGCGGCGATCGATTACAGGCGCGCGGACTACGGCGGGCCGGCCATCCTGGTGCTGGGAAACGAGGCCGAAGGACTGCCCGCGGAAATGAAGGCGGCGTGCGACCAGCTGGTCGCCATTCCCATGCATGGCCGCGCCGACAGCCTGAACGTCGCCATGGCCGGCACCCTCCTTCTGTACGAAGCCCGCCGCGCCGCGGGAGGCGACATACCGACAAGCCGGAGCTAGATTGGGGCATGCGCCATCGAACGGGCCTCCTGCTTGCGCTTCTCGCGCTTCTGGGCGCTGCTATCCTCGTGCTCGCCCTGCAGCGCAGCAACGAGGCAGCGCCGCCAGCACCCGCGGACGGCACCGCTTCCACCCTCGTGGCTGCCGGCGAGGCCGTGCTTCAGGCCCTTGCTGCGCGCGATGGTGCAGCGCTTGCTGCCCTTTCGCATCCGCAACAGGGCGTGCGGTTCTCGCCGTCGGCCTTCGTCGACCCGGAGGGCGACCGGGTGCTGAAGGGGCCGGCGCTTGCGGCCCTCTTCACCAGCCAGGAGACGATGCACTGGGGCTATGCCGAAGGCTCCGGTGACCCGATTGCGCTGTCAGGCGCGGATTATGTTGCGCAGCATGTGCCGGCAGCCGAGGCGCTTGCAGGGGCGCGCGTGACCGAAGACGGCTTTTTCTGGTCGAGCGGGACGGTCAACAATATCGCAGCCGTCTATCCGGGGGCGCGGACGCTCGAATATCTGCTCGAACCGCCTGGCGAGGCGGCCGATCGCCATTTCGGGACGCAGGCGCTGCGCCTTGTCTTCCTTGAGGATGGCGGCCGGTTCCTGCTGGTGGGCGTGGTGAGCGACCGCTGGAGCCCCTGATTGACAAGGAAAGCGGGATTAACCATATTGGCAAAAGCTTGAGGGAGGAGCCGCCATGCCAGATCCGGATTCAGGCCCAGGGGATTCAGGCCCAGGGGATTCAGGCCCAGGGGATTCAGGCCCAGAAGAGGAAGAGGGAGAAGCGGAAGAAGGAGCCGACGCGCTCGACGTCTTTGCAGGCATGCCCGCCGATTCGCCGGACGTCACCCGAGACGAGGATCTGCCGCCTGCCGTCGGGGGAGAGGTCTGATGGCCTTCGAGCTTGTCTGGATGCCTGCCGTACTCCGGGCTGCCGGCCTCAAGGTCGCAGAGGTCGATGGCTGGGTCAACCGCGGGCGCGGGCCGATGCCGGGTGCGCGCGGCGTGATGTGCCATCACACGGCCGGGCCTGCCAAGGGCAACATGCCCTCGCTCGGCGTGCTGCGCAACGGTGTCCCGGGGATCCCGGGGCCGCTGTCGCAGCTGGGGCTCGGACGGGATGGAACCTACTATATCGTGGCCGCCGGCCGCGCGAACCATGCCGGGCGCGGGGAATATCGCGGGATCACGAACGGGAATGCCGTCTTCATCGGGATCGAGGCAGAGAATATGGGGGAAGGCCAGGCGTCGCATCCGCGGCACGAGCCCTGGCCGGACGTTCAGCTCGATGCCTATCGGCGCGGTGTGGCGGCGCTTCTGAAGCATATGGGCGCATCGGCCGACATGTGCGTGGGCCACAAGGAATATGCGCTGCCGCGCGGCCGCAAGCCTGATCCGCACACG
>JBDNCK010000096.1:0-6725 GCA_046719675.1 Sphingomonadaceae bacterium
CCGCACCCAGGAACAGCAGCGCCTTGAAGAAGGCATGGGTGAAGAGGTGGAACATCGCCGCGCCATAGGCGCCGACTCCGGCGGCAAAGAACATGAAGCCCAGCTGCGAGCAGGTGGAATAGGCAATCACCCGCTTGATGTCGTGCTGGGTGGTGGCAACGGTTGCGGCAAAGAGCGCGGTTGCAGCCCCCACATAGGTGACGAGATCAAGCGCCAGTGGCGCTGCCTCGAACAGGGGGGACATGCGGCACACGAGAAAGACGCCCGCCGTCACCATCGTGGCGGCGTGGATCAGGGCGGAAACCGGCGTCGGGCCTTCCATCGCGTCGGGAAGCCAGGTGTGCAGCCCAAGCTGCGCCGATTTCCCCATGGCACCGATGAAGAGCAGGATGGCGATGGCCGTCAGGGCATCGACCTCGCCTCCGAGGAAGGAGAAGGTCGCCCCCTGCTGGGCCGGCACGCCTTCCAGGATGGCGCCGATGTCGAGCGTGCCAAAGACAAGGAAAAGCGCGAACAGCCCCAGCATGAAGCCGAAGTCGCCCACGCGGTTGACCACGAAGGCCTTGATCGCAGCGGCATTGGCCGAGGGCTTGTGATACCAGAAACCGATGAGGAGATAGGAGGCCAGCCCCACGCCTTCCCAGCCGAAGAAGAGCTGGACGATCGAATCTGCCGTCACCAGCATCAGCATCGCGAAGGTGAAAAGGGAGAGATAGGCAAAGAAGCGCGGCTGCGACGGATCCTCCGCCATATAGCCCCAGGAATAGAGGTGGACGAGCGCGGAGACCGAGGTGATGACAACCAGCATCACCGCGACCAGCATGTCCACATGCAGGGCCCAGGAGACGGCAAGAGCACCGCTTTCGATCCAGTCGAGCACATGCGCCGTGTAGGGCCCTTCCCCTCCCCACTGGCGGAAGAAGATGACCCAGGCGAGCGCGGCCGAGACGAACAGCAGGCCGGTGGTAACGGCCTTGGCCGCGGTGTTGCCGATGGCGCGATTGCCGATCCCGGCAATCAGGAAGCCAAGCAGCGGCAGGAAGACAAGCGCCTGGATCATCCGTGCATCTGCCTTGCATCATCGACCGCGATGGTGCCGCGGTTGCGGAAATAGGTGACGAGGATGGCAAGCCCGATCGCGGCTTCCGCCGCCGCAACCGTCAGCACGAACATGGCGAACACCTGACCCACCATGTCGGCGAGGAAGACCGAGAAGGCGACGAAGTTGATGTTGACGGCAAGGAGCATCAGCTCGACCGACATCAGGATGACGATGATGTTGCGCCGGTTCATGGCAATCCCGAGCACGCCAAGCGTGAACAGGATGGCAGAGACCGTGAGATAATGGCCCACCCCGATCATCGCACGCCCGCCTCGGTATCCACGCCCGCACCCACCGGGGGCTGCGCAAGCGACACGGCCGCCTTCGGATCGCGGGCATTCTGCCTCGCCACATCCTGCCGCCGCACACCCGGCCGCTGCCGGTGGGTGAGGACGATCGCTCCGATCATGGCAACCAGCAGCACGAGGCCGGCTGCCTGGAACACCAGCACATAATCGGTGTAGAGGAGGGCTCCGAGCTGGCGCGTGTTGGAAAGCTCAGGCCGCGCCGAAACGGGGGCGGCGCGGACTTCCGGCGCCAGGTCAGCGAACGTCCAGGCGCCGGCTACCAGCAGCAGCTCGACCACGAAGATGGCGCCAAGCAGCAGCCCGAGTGGCGCATATTTGAGCACCCCGCTGCGCAGGGACGCGAAATCGACATCCAGCATCATGACGACGAACAGGAAGAGGACGGCAACCGCGCCCACATAGACGATGACGAGGAGCATCGCGAGAAACTCGGCCCCGATCACCAGGAACAGGCCGGCCGCGTTCACGAAGGCCAGGATCAGCCAGAGCACGGAATGGACCGGATTGCGCGCGGAAATCACCATCAGGCCAGAGGCCAGCAGCACACCTGCGAGGATGTAGAAGATGAAGGCTTGCGCCACCCCGGATCACCTGGAAGCTTGGCCCCGGACCCGGGGCGGCCGTCTTGCTGCGCTGCCGCTTAGACGCCGATGGCGCCGTGGGCAAGCCGCTGCACCAGCCCGCGCGGCTGCTTTCCTCGCCTGCATGGCAGCCCCTCAGCGGTAAGCCGCATCGGCCTGCAGGTTGGCGGCAATCGCGCGCTCCCACCGCTCGCCGTTGGCGAGCAGCTTCTCCTTGTCGTAGAGCAGTTCCTCGCGGGTTTCGGCGGCAAACTCGAAATTGGGCCCTTCCACGATCGCATCCACCGGGCAGGCCTCCTGGCACAGCCCGCAATAGATGCATTTCGTCATGTCGATGTCGTAGCGGGTGGTGCGGCGCGAGCCGTCGGCGCGGACTTCCGCCTCGATCGTGATTGCCTGCGCCGGGCAGACGGCCTCGCACAGCTTGCAGGCAATGCACCGCTCCTCGCCATTGGGATAGCGGCGCAGGGCATGCTCGCCGCGGAAGCGGGGCGAGATCGGCCCCTTTTCATACGGGAAGTTGACCGTTGCCTTGGGCTTGAAGCTGTAGCGCAGGGTCAGCGCCATGCCCTTCAGAAACTCCAGCAGAAGCAGGCCCTTGGCGCGTTCGAACAGGCTCATGCCGCACCTCCGGTGAAATGGCCGGTAAAGACGAGCCAGCCCGAGACGAGCGCCACCCAGACGAGCGAGATCGGCAGGAACACCTTCCAGCCAAGCCGCATCAGCTGGTCATAGCGGTAGCGCGGGACAGCCGCCTTCACCCAGGCAAACAGGAAGAAGACGAAGAGAACCTTGAGAAACAGCCAGACGAAGCCCGGCACAAGATAGAGCGGCTCCCAGTCGATCGGCGGCAGATAGCCGCCCAGGAACAGGATCGAGGTGAGCGCGCACATCAGGATGATGTTCATATACTCGCCCAGCATCAGCAGGGCGAAAGCCATGGAGGAATATTCCACCTGATATCCGGCCACCAGCTCGGCCTCTGCTTCCGGCAGGTCGAACGGCGGCCGGTTGGTCTCGGCCAGGGCCGAGATGAAGAACATGACGGCCATCGGCAGCAGCAGCGGATTGAGGAGATTAAGGCTGAAGAGCCCGAGGATCGCGCCGCGCTGCGATTCCACGATGTCCGTCAGGTTGAAGGAGGAAGCATAGAGGACGACGCAGATGAGGATGAGGCCGATCGAGACCTCATAGGAGACCATCTGCGCAGCCGACCGCAGCCCGCCCAGGAAGGCATAGCGCGAGTTCGACGCCCAGCCGCCCATGATGATGCCATAGACGCCAAGCGAGGAGACGGCGAACAGGTAGAGCAGCCCGACATTGATGTCCGAAAGCACGAGCCCGGCATCGAAGGGGATGACCGCCCAGGCCACCAGCGCCAGCACGAAGGTGATCATCGGCGCGATCAGGAACACCCCCTTGGACGCACCGGAGGGGATGATCGTCTCCTTCAGGAACAGCTTGATGCCATCGGCGAAGGGCTGCGCCAGGCCAAAGGGCCCGACCACATTGGGCCCCTTGCGCAACTGCATCATCGCCCAGACCTTGCGGTCGACCCAGGTGGACATGGCCATGAGCGCCATCACCGGAAGCGCGATGGCAAGAATCAGCAGGATGTGGGCGACGAACCAGCCAAGGCCGGTGCCCAGATAGGACTGGAACCAGGCGACCATTATTCCGCCGCCTCCAGCATCGGCTGGGGCCTGCGGCCTTCGAGGATTTCCGCAACGCAGGCCGCCATAGTCGGGCTTGCCCGGAGAATCGGGTTGGACTGGTAGAAGTTCGTCTGCCGCTTGACCGTCGGCCCCGACGGCGCGGCGGCATCGGGCACCGGCTCCCATGCCACGGGCGACAGGCCGATCCGCCCAAGGTGCGGCCACTCGCCGGCAATCCGGGCGCGCAGCGCGGAAAGATCGTCATAGGGCAGGCGCACCCCGAGCACATCGGCAAGGGCGCGCAGGATCGTCCAGTCCTCGCGCGCGTCCCCCGGCGGGAAGACGGCGCGCAAGCTGCGCTGCACCCGCCCTTCCATGTTGACGAAGGTGGCGGGCTTCTCGGTGTAGGCGGCAGCCGGCAGCACGACGTCGGCTGCCGCCGCGCCGCGATCCCCGTGGGTTCCGACATAGATCTTGAGGGAGGCCGCAAAGGGCGCAAGGTCGATCTCGTCCACGCCCAGCAGGAACAGGATGCGCGGCGGCGCGGCTTCGAGGCCTGCCAGCCCGTCCGGATGCCAGAACCCGGCCTCCAGCGCGCCCACACGCCCGGCTGCCGTGTGCAGGATGTTGAAGCCGTTCCACCCCTCGCGCTGCAGGGGGAGGGCGCCGGCTGCTGCCAGCACGCCGGCCGAGGCATTGCGGCTGCCCACGAGGACGGCCGGTCGCTCGGCGCTGCGGAAGGCCTCCGGCAGGTCCGCCAGCGCGCCCAGATCATCCCCCAGCCAGGTGACGGGGACGGTCAGATCCGCCGGCTCGCCAATGGCAAGAAGGGCAGCGTCATTGCCGAGCACGGCCTTGCGGATGCGGGTGTGCACCAGCGGCGCGTCATGGCGGGGGTTGGTGCCGACGAGCAGGATGGCATCCGCCGCCTCGAGGCCGGCCAGCGTCGTGTTGAAGCGCCAGTGCGGCGCCCTTGCATAGGCGGCGCGGTCCAGCCGGCATTCGAACCGGTCGGAGCCAAGGCCGGTCAGCAGATCCTTGAGCGCCACCACCTCCTCGAGCGCTGCAAGATCGCCGGCAAGCGCGCCGATGGCAGGGCCGTCGAGCCCGTCCAGCCGGGACCTTATGGCCGCGAACGCCTGGCTCCAGCTCGCCTCCCGAAGCCGGCCGTCCACCCGCACCCACGGCCGGTCGAGCCGCCGTTCCCTGAGGCCGTCCACGCCGAAGCGGGTGGTGTCGGAAATCCATTCCTCGTTCACATCGTCGTTCACGCGCGGCGTCACGCGGACAACCCCGCCCGAGCGGCTCTGGATGACGATGTTGGAACCGACCGCATCCATCACGTCGATCCCGTCGGTGCGCTTGAGCTCCCAGGGCCGGGCGTTGAAGGCGATCGGCTTGGCCGTGAGTGCCCCCACCGGGCACAGGTCGATGATGTTGCCTGAGACCTCCGATGTCACGGCCTGCTCGAGATAGGAGGTGATCTCCATGTTCTCGCCGCGGCCAAGCGCACCGATTTCCTCCACGCCTGCCACTTCCTCGGCAAAGCGGACGCAGCGCGTGCAGTGGATGCAGCGGGTCATCACCGTCTTGACGAGCGGCCCCATATATTTCTCGGTGACGGCGCGCTTGTTCTCGTCGAACCGGGAATAGCCCTTGCCATAGGCCATCGCCTGGTCCTGCAGGTCGCACTCGCCGCCCTGGTCGCAGATGGGGCAGTCGAGCGGATGGTTGATGAGGAGGAACTCCATCACCCCCTCGCGGGCCTTGCGTGTCTTCTCGCTCGCGGTCAGCACCACCATGTTGTCGGCTGCCGGCATGGCGCAGGAGGCAACCGGCTTGGGCGACGTCGTGATCTCGACGAGGCACATCCGGCAGTTGCCGGCAATCGACAGCCGCTCATGATAGCAGAAGCGCGGGATTTCCTTGCCCGCCATCTCGCAAGCCTGCATGACGGTGGCACCCGCCGGCACCTCCACCTCGATCCCGTCAACCGTCAGCTTCGGCATGGCCCTACTCCGCTGCCTGTGCCAGTTCGGGAACGGCGACGAACCCGCGGCGCCTTGCGATCCGCCGCTCGATCTCGGGGCGGAAATGGCGGATGAGCCCCTGGATCGGCCAGGCCGCGGCATCGCCCAGCGCGCAGATGGTATGGCCTTCCACCTGGGTCGTCACTTCCAGCAGCAGGTCCACCTCGTGCGGCTCGGCGTCGCCGGTGACCAGCCGCTCCATCACCCGCCACATCCAGCCCGTCCCTTCCCGGCAGGGCGTGCACTGGCCGCAGCTCTCGTGCTTGTAGAAGTAAGAGAGGCGGGCGATCGCCTTCACGATGTCGGTGGACTTGTCCATGACGATGACGGCTGCCGTCCCCAGGCCCGACTTCAGCTCCTTGAGCGCATCGAAATCCATCGGGCAGTCGATGATCTGCTCCGCGGGCACCAGCGGCACCGACGAGCCGCCGGGGATGACGGCGAGCAGATTGTCCCAGCCGCCGCGGATCCCGCCGCAATGCTCCTCGATGAGGGTGCGGAAGGGAATGCTCATCGCTTCCTCCACCACGCAGGGCCGGTTCACATGGCCGGAGATCTGGAAGAGCTTGGTGCCCGTATTGTTCGGTCGGCCGATGCCGGAAAACCAGTCCGCCCCGCGCCGCAGGATGGTGGGAACGACCGCGATGGATTCGACATTGTTGACGGTCGTCGGGCAGCCGTAGAGGCCGACGCCGGCGGGAAACGGCGGCTTGAGCCGCGGCTGGCCCTTCTTGCCCTCCAGGCTCTCGATCATCGCGGTTTCCTCGCCGCAGATATAGGCCCCGGCACCGCGATGGACGAACACGTCGAACTCATAGCCCGACCCGCAGGCATTCTTGCCGAGGAACCCCTTGTGATAGGCTTCCTCGACCGCGGCAAAGAGCACTTCGGCCTCGCGGACATATTCGCCGCGAATGTAGATGTAGGCCGCCCGCGCCCGCATCGCGTAGCCGGCAAGGAGCGCCCCTTCGAGCAGCTTGTGCGGCTCGTGGCGGATGATCTCGCGGTCCTTGCAGCTTCCCGGCTCGCTTTCGTCGGCGTTGACCACG
>JBDNCK010000097.1:0-6688 GCA_046719675.1 Sphingomonadaceae bacterium
GCAGCTTCGCGAGCGAATCGTCGAGGCTGCGGCCCAGCACAAGAACGGCATGCAGCGCCCGCGCCGCGGCCTCGCGAGCCGCGACCCCGGGTCCGGCCTGGAAGGTCAGCGGCCGCGGCCGGCGCGGGGCATCCCGAGCGCGCTTGGCCGCGCGCGCGGCCAGGGATCAGCAGCGCCGCCCCCGCCGCCCGGCATGCTGCCTGCAATCGCCTCGAGCGCTGCGATGCGGTTCTCGGCTGCCGGGTGGGTGGAAAAGAGACTGTCGGCGACACCGCCCGCGCCGGGCTTCACGATATAGAGGTGCGAGGCAGCCGGGTTGCGCTGGGCAACCGGATTGGGAATGCGCCTGGCAGCCTCGTTCAGCTTGGCAAGCGCGCTCGCAAGCTTCAGCGGCTTGCCCGAGATCTCGGCGGCCGCAGCATCCGCCCCATATTCCCGGGTCCGCGAGATGGCCATCTGCACCAGGGCTGCGGCCAGCGGCGCCAGGATGACCGCTGCAATCACCACGATCGGGTTCTGGCGGTTCTGCCCGCCGCCGGAGAACAGGGCCATGTTGCCGAGCATCGAGATGGCACCGGCAATCGTTGCCGTCACCGTCATCACCAGCGTGTCGCGGTTGCGGATATGGCCGAGCTCGTGCGCCATCACAGATTCGATTTCGTCGCGGTCGAGCATCCTGAGCAGGCCAGTGGTGGCGGCGACTGCGGCATTCTCAGGATTGCGGCCGGTGGCAAAGGCATTGGGCTGCGCCTGGTCGACGAGATAGACCCGGGGCATCGGCATGCCGGCATTGGTGGCCAGGCGCGCCACCAGCTGGTGAAGCGGGTGGTCCGGCCCCACTTCGCGGGCGCCGTGCATCTTCAGGATCAGCTTGTCGGCGTTCCAGTAGGCAAAGGCATTCATGGCAAAGGCGATCAGGAACGCCATCATGGCGCCGCTGCGGCCGCCGATCAGAAAGCCAAGCCCCATGAACAGCGCGACGAGCGCTGCCATCAGCATGAAGGTGCGCATCTGGTTCATGGTGCTCAATGTGGACGGTCCGGGACAGATTTCAACGGCCGCCGGCGCCGCAGCAGCGCACCGATCCTTGCCATGTGCGTCTCGGGGAAGAGGCGGACCATGAGCGCAATGAAACGGGCATCGCGGCCGATGAGGATGCGCCGCCGGCGCCGCGCCAGCCCGTCGAGAATGACGGCTGCTGCCTGCTCCGGCGTGGTTCCGGCGGCCTCCTCGAAGGCAGCGGCGAGATCCAGGTCCGGATCGGTGCCGGGCAGCCGCGCCAGCACGGGAGCCGAGCGCACGACATTGGTTCTGACTCCGCCGGGCAGCACGCACGTGACCTGGATGGCGGGATCGGTTTCGGCAAGCTCGAGGGCGAGCGTTTCGGTGAAGCCGCGCACGGCGAACTTGGAGGCATTGTAGGCCGTCTGGGTCGGGAAGCCGATGAGCCCGAAGACCGAGGCGATGTTGCAGATGAAGCCGCCGCCGCGCTTGCGCAGATGCGGGATGGCCGCGCGGGTTCCTTCGACGACGGCGGTGAAGTTGACGGCCATCACGCGCTCGAAGGCCTCGCGCGGGAGATCGGCAAAGGGGGCGATGACGGTGAGCCCGGCATTGTTGATGATGCCATCCAGGCCGCCCCATTCGGCAGCGGCGTCGGCCAGGAAGTCCGCGAGCGCGGGCGTGTCGGTGACATCGAAGACGCGGATGAGAACGGGATAGTTGCCGATGAGCGCTTGGGTTTCGGCCAGGCCGGCTGCGTCCTTGTCGGCAAGCGCCAGCCGCGCGCCGGCGCGCGCAAGTGCCAGCGCCAGCGCCCGGCCGATCCCGCTGGCAGCACCCGTCAGCGCGACAACCTTGCCCTCGAACATGCCTTGCCCTGCCCCTTCTCCGGCCCTAGCTTCCTGCCCATGAAACAGGAGAAGCCCGCCGGCAAGAAGCCCGTCGCGCCAGCCCAGCCGCCGCGCGAGAAGGAAGTGGGCGGCCGCGAAGGCCCGGAGCCAACGCGCTACGGTGACTGGGAAGTGGGCGGGATCTGCACCGACTTCTGAGCCCTCACGTCAGTCCGCGCCAGCGCGCCCTGCAGCCGGGTCGCTGCTAGGCGAGCGCACGAAGGGCACTGGCCAGGCGCTCGAGCGCAGTGTCGATGGTCGGCCGGCTCTTGGCGTGGCACAGGCGGATGACCCCTTGCGGCGCGCCGGCACTCCCGCAGAAGGCCGAGACGGGAATGGCCGCCACGCCATGGTCGATGACGAGCCGGCGGCACAGCTCCCGGTCCGGCAGGGTGATGCCGGATGCAGCAGCATCCACGCACAGGAACCAGGTGGCGCAAGACGGCAGCACCGCCCAGCCCATCTGCGACAGCCCGCCGGCCAGATGGTCCCGCGCGGCCGCGACGGACCGGCGGTTGGCCGCAAGCCAGGCGCGCTCGGCATCAAGGCCATGGGCAACCGCAAGCTGCAGCGCCGGCGGCGTCGTGAAGGTGAGGAACTGGTGCGTGGCTGCCACCCGGGCGGCCAGCGGCGCCGCCGCCAGCGCCCAGCCGACCTTCCAGCCCGTCAGCTCGAAGAGCTTGCCGGCCGAGCCGATCTTGATCGTGCGGGCAGCCACCCGGGGGTCTGCTGCCAGCGAGACGTGCGCGTCTGCCGGCGGCCGGACTTCCTCCCAGACCTCGTCGGCAATGACGAGAAGGGCAGCGTCCGCGGCAAGGCCGGCAATCGCATCGCGCTCGCAGGCCGTGAGGATCCGGCCGGTGGGGTTCACCGGGTCGTTCACGAGAATGGCCCGCGTGCGCGGCGAAAGGGCCGCCCGCAGCGCATCGGCCGTCACCTGCCAGTCCGGCGGCGCCAGCAGCACCTCCACCGGCACACCGCCGGCGCGGCGGACGAGCGGGGCATAGGCATCATAGGCCGGCGCCAGCAGGATCACCTCGTCGCCGGGGACGATCGCCGCCAGGATGGCAGCCGCCAGCGCCTCGGTCGCGCCCGACGTCACCACCACCTCTTCCTGCCAGTCAAAGGCAAGGCCCTGGGTGTCGGCGTAGAAGCGGGCCAGCGCCTGACGCAGCGGTTCGGCCCCGCGCATGCGCGGATAATGGTGCGGGCCTTCCATCACGAAGCGGGCTGCCGCTTCCCGGATGCGCTGCGGGCCGGCGCCATCGGGAAAGCCCTGCCCGAGGTTCACCGCTCCATAGGCCACGGCAAGCGCCGACATCTCCTCGAAGATGGTGACCCCTGGCGCCATGCGCGGGTCGGACGTCATCCGGGCGTCTTCAGCCTCGCAAACGGGCTTGCAGCCTCCGCCAGCCGGGCGGCCTCCTCCTCGCTCATCAGCCGCGCCCGGGCCGCCGCCAGCACGTCCGCAGCTGCCCTCGGAAAGGGATCAAGGGCAAGGGCAAGGGTCTGGGCGACGGCCTCGCCAAGGTCGATCATCCCCTCCTCGATCCCGCATTCGTCGAGCGCGTTGAAGTCGAGCTCGATTTCCGCGTCCGGCGCAATCGGCCCCGGCGCGACGAAGCGAAGCCGCACCGGCTCGCGGACCTGTGCGGCGACGGGTTCCCCTGACACGACGCAGGTCTGCACGACATCTGCCTCGACCATTCCCTCGGCTACAACGGCAGCCCCCTCGCGGCGCACGACGAGATCCGCCCGCAACGACCCGATCGACTCGAGCCCGAAACGCCCGGCAAGGCGCCGGCGCGCGTCCTCACCCGCCTCGAGCTGATGGTCAGCCCCAGACAGGGGGATGCGCTCGACACTGACCCTGTGGCTGAACTCGGGATGTGCCGGCGGGGAGGTCACAGGCCCCTGCCTGCCGCAAGGGCCGTCACCGGCACATCGGCGAGCCGGTCGGCAAGGGCGAGGGCCGCGCGCGCCAGCCCGTCCGGGTCGCCTTCGCTGCTGCCGCGGAAGACGTTGCGGGCGATCGCGGCAGCCATTGCCTGCTCGCGGTCGGCAGCCGCAAGCGCGGCGCGATAGGCGCCAAGCCTGCCGCCGAGCGCGCCGACGGCGCGGCCGACATGCTTGCCGATCACCATGTCGCCAATCCCGATCTCGCGAAAGGAGCCATCCATGTCGTCGACAAAGCGCTCCGTCAGCGCCACGCCTTCCGCCCTGGCTCCCGCTGCTTCCAGGCGCAGCGAGACGAGGGAGAGGACGAGGGCCACCATGTCGAAGCGGCCGTCGATGGTATCCGGAACCCCGAACGCCCGATACCAGTGCTCCTGGCGGGCGACTTCCGCGATACGCCGCCAGAGCGCCGCCATGGGCGGTTCCTTCGGCTGGAGCAGACGGGTGAGGAAGGACATGGTTGCGTGACCGTTTCGCGATGCGCATATGGAGCCGCAATGAGCCCCAAGCAAGCGACCCGTGGCCGCGCCCTGCGGCCCGCCCTGATCCTCGCCCCTCTCGTGCTGGCGCTTGCCGGCACGGCCTGCACCCGTATTCCCAACAACATGGGATATATCGTGGACGAGGAACTGATCGCGGAAGTGCAGCCGGGCGTGGACAATCGCGAGTCCGTCGCGCGGGCGCTCGGCCGTCCCACGATGGTCACCCAGTGGGACGATGACACCTGGTATTATGTCTCGCGCCTGACCGGCCAGCGGGCCTTCCTCAATCCGGTACCGACCGCGCAGACCATCCTCATCGTCCGGTTCGACGAGAAGGGCGTGGTCTCCAGCGTGGAGCGGCGCGGGCTGGAACGGGTGGCGGACATCAAGCCGAACTCCGACAAGACAGCAACGCTCGGCCGGGATCGCAGCCTTCTTGACGACATCTTCGGGAACATCGGGGCCTTCGGGGGAGTCGGCCAGGGCGCAGGCCCGCCGGGGCCCTGACGGATCAAGGCCCCGGAGCAGGCTGCCCCGGGGCCCGTCCTCCCCTCGAGCTCAGTGTGCCAGCGCTGCCAGCAGCAGCAGGGCCACGATATTCGTGATCTTGATCATCGGGTTGACCGCGGGGCCGGCCGTATCCTTGTAGGGGTCGCCCACGGTATCGCCGGTGACGGCGGCCTTGTGGGCCTCGGAGCCCTTGCCGCCATGATGGCCGTCCTCGATGTATTTCTTGGCATTGTCCCAGGCGCCGCCACCTGATGTCATGGAAATGGCGATGAACAGCCCGCCGACGATGACCCCGAGCAGCAGCGCGCCCACGGCGGCAAAGGCATTGGCCTGACCGGCAACCGCTGCGACCACGAAATAGACAAGGATCGGCGCCAGCACCGGAAGCAGCGAGGGGATGATCATCTCGCGGATGGCAGCCCCCGTCACCAGGCTCACGGTGCGGCCATAGTCGGGCTTGGAAGTCCCTTCCATGATGCCGGGATTGTTGCGGAACTGGGCACGCACTTCCTCGACAACGGCGCCCGCTGCGCGGCCGACGGCCGTCATTCCAAGCGAGCCGAACAGGTTGGGCAGCAGCGCACCGAGCAGGAGGCCGATCACGACATAGGGATTGGCCAGCGTGAAATCGACGGCGACATCGCCGAAGAACTTCTCGAGATCGGTCGTATAGGCCCCGAACAGCACCAGCGCGCCAAGGCCGGCCGAGCCGATGGCATAGCCCTTGGTGACCGCCTTGGTGGTGTTGCCGACGGCATCGAGGGCATCGGTGCGCTCCCGCACTTCGCCCTCGAGGCCCGCCATCTCGGCAATGCCGCCGGCATTGTCGGTGACAGGGCCATAGGCGTCGAGCGCCACCACCATGCCGGCAAGCGCCAGCATCGCGGTTGCCGCAAAGCCGATCCCGATGACGCCGGCAAGGCCATAGGCAACCGCAATCCCGATGCAGATGACGAGCGTGGGCAGCGCCGTTGCCTCCAGCCCGACGGCAAGCCCCTGGATGATGTTGGTGCCATGACCGGTGACCGAGGCCTGCGCGATGGAGCGGACCGGCCGATAGTTCGTCCCGGTATAATATTCGGTGATCCAGACGATCACGCCGGTCACGACCAGCCCGACCACCATCGACAGGAACAGGTCCATCGCCGAGAAGGAAACCGTGCCGGTGGTGCCGATGGTGGCCCCCATGTCGGGAAAGAGCAGGCGCGTGGCGATGAAGAGCAGCGGCACGGAGGCGACGGCGGTGACGATGAAACCCTTGTAGAGCGCGCCCATGATCGACTGGCTGGAGCCAAGCCGCACGAAGAAGGTGCCAAGGATCGAGGCCAGGATGCACACGCCGCCGGCCAGCATGGGCAGGATCATGAGCGGTGCAAGATAGGCGCCGCCCACCAGCAGCGCGGTCAGCACCATGGTGGCCCCGACCGTCACCACATAGGTTTCGAAGAGGTCGGCGGCCATTCCGGCACAGTCCCCGACATTGTCGCCCACATTGTCGGCGATGACGGCGGGGTTGCGCGGATCATCCTCGGGAATGCCGGCCTCCACCTTGCCGACAAGGTCGGCGCCGACGTCGGCTGCCTTGGTGAAGATGCCGCCGCCCAGGCGGGCGAAGATCGAGATGAGCGAGGAGCCGAAGGCAAGGCCGACGAGGCTGTCGATGATCACCCGATCCTCGCCGTCGGGCGCAAAGCCGGCGCGGGTCAGGAAGAAGTAGAAGCCCGCAATCGCAAGCAGCGCAAGGCCGGCGACCAGCAGCCCGGTGACGGCGCCAGCCCGAAACGCCAGCGTCAGGCCCGCCTGCAGGCCGGTGCGGGCTGCTTCGGCCGTGCGCACATTGGCGCGCAC